>CANDCW010000009.1 GCA_947383275.1 uncultured Bacillota bacterium | reverse complement strand
CCGGGTGGCGGACATAGAAATCCTTGTAGTAGTCGTCCACGGCCTCCTGCCAAGCGGCCACAAAGCTGGCCTGGGCCTCACGATCCCCATACAGCGCCTTTACAATGCGGTAGGTGGTGTAGCAGGTCAGGCCCTCGGCAGACCAAATGCCGCTCTCATCCATGGGGTCAAACATATTCCCCAGGCCCCACCACTGATGGACAAGCTCATGGATGGTCACCTGAGCGGAAGAGCTGCCCTTTGAACTGTCTGCCAGGTTATTTGCGGTAAAATCCAGCTCGTCCGCGATGCTGGCGCCGTCTCCCGCATATCCGCCGCCGTCGCTTCGCCGCTCGATCAGGTTAAAGGTCCCATCTCCATAAAAAGACAACGGGCCGATATGTTCGGTACAGTATTCAATGGTCTGGCGGATGGATTCCGCGGCGTTCATAGCCTCCATGACGGGCTGATGCTTACGGCTGTAATAGAAATTGACAGTAATGCCCGCCGGTTCCACCGGAATTTCCTCCCGGATATAATCCCCGGCATATATAATCATGCGATAGCTGTCCCGCTCCATGCGCCATGTTTTTGTGCTGTCCGGGTTTTCCCGCAGCAGCTCAGTGGAGCCAAGCCCAAACAAAATGGGGGTCATATGTCCGGGGAGGGTAATGTCCGTCACGTTGGGAAGGTGATCTCCCTGATACCACACGTTATAGGGACAGGGCGACAGCGCGTCGTTTTCTAGCTTCATATAGGCGCCGCTGATTTCCAGACTGCCCTGTTCAGCGGACACGATATTCCACTCCTGGGGAAAACCGCCATATTCCATGGTAAGCTCAATTTCCGGGGCGGCAGGGATGACCACAACGAACGCCTTTTCGTTGATTTCTTGCCTATCCTCCAAGGTAAACGGCACATCCGCGCCATTTGCTTGAATGGAGGAAATTTCGTATCCCGGATTGATAAGGAAACGGACATTCTGTTCCTGACCGCTGGTATTTTGAAGCTGAAATTGGGCCTTCCCATATACGCTGCCCGTTTTGGGGTCGGGACGCACGTCTGCATAACAGCCGGAACAGGTGACAGCCTCCATATATTCAGAGGCAAATACAAAATCATAATCCATATCCGGGCTGCTGTGATCGAGGAAGGGCTGGCCCATATAGAGCAGGCTGGAACAGGCTATCAATGCCGCCGCTATCGCTGGACGGTAAAATCGCCGGATATTATGAGCAAATGAGCCGAGCGGTCCCTTCCCGTATCGACGCACACAGAGATAGGACAACAGCCACAGTCCGGCCATTGCCAGCAGCCAGGTAAGGCGCACATAGGCCACCGAGCGAAAAATACGGTAATTGGAAAAATCATCGGAGACCGCCCAAACACAGGGATTCAGCCAGCAGAGCTGCCATTTCTCCTTCCAGACCGTCAGACTGAGGGCGGCAAAGGCGGCAAAGAGGGTCAGAGACAGATCAGCCCGCCGGGTGAATTGATAGGCGGCGGAGGCGGACAGAATCGCCAGAGGAATCGCTCCATACATAAAAATCAGGTAGATCAGCAGATAGCTTTCCACATCAAAGACCGCGCCCAGTTTCATTATGGTATACGGAAGCCAGGCCAACGTGGTAATGGCCTGGGCCAAAATGGAGACACACAGCAGCGCCCCCAGCCGGGTCAGGGCGGAGGTCATGGGAGATACCACCGCGTGGGTCAAGGTTTCCATGCCGTCCCGCCGGAGCCTGTCCATGCTCCAGACAGTGAGAATGGCAAATACGACAGCCCCCAAAATACCGCCAGCCAGGGCCGGATTTGCAAGATACATCCCCTGCATGGTGGTGACATAGCCGCTGTCGCTGCTGGAATACAGAGGCCGGTAGACCGTCAGGCCCGCAAGCGGAGAGAGGGCGGTCAAGAGGATCGCCAGCCAAGTAAGGCGGTTCTGGAGCAATCGGGCCAGCTCCAAACGAAATTGCCGCAGGGTGTTCATTGCATCGCCTCCCTGGAGATTAGATAAAGATAGGCATCCTCCAGCGTAGGATCCACCTGTTCCACAAAATCGGGAAGTTCCTCCGCCACGGCGCGGCAGACGATACCCTGGGCTGTGTTGACGCGGGAGGTAATATGCAGGCCCGCTTCCTGCCGCCGGTCTTTCTCTCGGAATATACCAACGTGGCCCACAGCTCCGGCGATCAGCTCGGCGGGAGTACCGGCAAAGCGGATACGGCCCTGGTGTATCACAATAAGCTGATTGCACACTGACTGAACATCCTCAATAATGTGGGTGGACAGAAGCACCAGCCGGTCCTGGGCCATTTGGGAAAACAGATTGCGGAAGCTGATCCGCTCCTCCGGGTCAAGACCCACCGTAGGCTCGTCGAAAATCAGGAAATGAGGATTGCCCAGGATGGCCTGCGCGATTCCCACCCGCTGGCGCTGTCCGCCGGATAGAGTACGGATTTTTGCTTTCTGCTTTTCCTCCAGATTGGTACTTTGGATAGCGGCGGCAATGGCCTCCTTGCTGTTGACGATTCCTTTCAGCGCCGCCATGTAGTCCAGGAACTGCCAGACCGTCAGCTCGTCAAACAGCCCGAAGGACTGGGGCAGATAGCCCAATCGGGCTTTCAGCAGGCGCTCCTGCTTCACCAAAGGTTTCCCATCTACCGAGATCGCTCCCTCCGTGGGGAGAAGGCCCGCCACCAGGAGCTTCATCAGGGTGGACTTTCCCGCTCCGTTCGGCCCCAACAGGCCGATCAGGTTCGGGCTGCTCAGGTTTAGATTGATTCCCCGCAAGGCGGTTTTACCTGACGGGTAGGTCATGGATAGATTAAAAATCTCCACATTCATCTGTGTTTCATCCTTCCTGCTTGAGATTGCAGTCAGGATAACAGAAGAATGTGGAGTTCGTTTGTGGCTAATATGTGGTTTGTGTGGAGTTTGGCAGAATCAGTGCCGCACAGACGCCTCTTTCGGAGTTTTGGATTTGACAGCCGCCCCCATGCTGTTGCGCTATTTTTTGAACAAGATAAAGCCCCAATCCACTTCCGCCTGTCTGACGGCTCCGGGATGGGTCGCTGCGAAAGAACGGCTCAAACAGGTGCGGCAGCTGCTCCGGGGCAATATGCGCTCCTTCGTTTTCTACATTCAAAATAATATTGTCCTCTTTCCTACGGGCGGAAATCCAAATCTTGATGCCCTCCGGCGAGTGGAGCGCGGCATTAGAAAGCAGATTGCCCAGGGCCTTTTTCAAGAGAGCCGGATCTCCCGCACTCCAGATTTCCGACGGTAAATCTGCGATAACTGTTTGTTCTTTCTGCTGGAAAAGTTCATCGTAATTTTGCAGACAGTTCCGAATCAGAGCGGTGAGTTCCACAGGAATCATAGACAGCTCCCCACCCCGTTCCATACGGGAGACAGTCAAAAGCTCCTGTACCAGGCTCTCCATCTGGTTTGCCACAGCCAAGCTGCGGGCCAGATATTTGTCCCGATCCGCGTAGACGCCAATTCCGTCCAACATCCCGCCCAGCTGACCCTTCAAAACGGTGATGGGGGTTTTCAGCTCATGGGAAACCGCCGAGAAGAAATCCCGCTGGGCCTGCTCCAGCTGCTGTTCCCGCTCTACGTCTTTTTGGAGGGCATCATTTGCGGCCTGGAGTTCCTGCATGGAACGGGATAGGTGATCCGCCAGTTCGTCCAGATTGTGGGCCAACGTACCAATTTCATCTGTACGCTGTTCTCCGCACCGCCAGCTGAAATCCAATTCAGACAGTTTTTGGGAGATTCCGCTCAATCGCACAATGGGCCGTGTGATGAAGTGCGCGTAGAACAGGGAGGTAAGCACAGACACCAGCAGAATGGCCGCGGCCAGCCAGGGCCAGATATGTCCCAAAGCCTCCGCCGCCTGGTTGACCGCGCGAGTGCTGGCAAATATCAGCAGCTGACAGTTTTCGGAGGAATCCTTAAAAGAAAACTCGCTTCCAATACAATGTACGATATAGTCCGCGTTTTCATTGTTGGGCTGAATGTCCTCGCCTGACAAATGGGTTGGCGTCATTCCCCATTGCCCATTTTCTCCTGTCGGCATGACGTCGGAAGGGTCAACGCCACCGACAATATTCCCCGCAGAATTCTGGATACTCACCGGGACGCCATACTGGAAAGTGAACTGTGAGAGGAGCGATCCGCAGTCCGCCAGTGTATATTCTTCCAACTGTTTTACCAGACGTTCAGCCTGGGCAGCCAGCAGACGCTCCTGATCCGCTGTGTAGGTCAAAGGCATCAGCTGGGCAATCAGGCCATAGGTCAAAGCACAGACTGCCGTCAGCAACAGGCAGGTGACGAGGAATATTTTTGTTGTCAGGCTATTTTTCAGCTTCGTAATCAATGCGATACCCCACCCCTCTGATTGTTTTGATATAATCCAGTCCCAGCTTTTTTCGCAAATTTTTGATATGCGTATCAACAATTCTCTCGTCACCGTAAAAGTCATAGCTCCATACCCGATTCAACAGCGTTTGCCTGGATAAAACACGCCCTTGGTTTTGGAGCAGGACCTTCAGCAGTTCAAACTCTCTTTGGGTCAAATCAACAATTTGATCGGAAACATGGACCTTGTAGCCTTCCAAATCCAGGGTCAGAGCTTTATATGTTATCCGACCGGAAATGCTGTCTCCCATTGTACGGCGCAGAATTGCACCAATTTTACGGAGCAAGACCGGCATGGAAAAGGGCTTTGGAATGTAATCGTCAATCCGCAAGTCAAAACCTTTTAATTGATCTTCTTCGCTGTCGAGAGCTGTCAGCATGATGATTGGAATATCTGATTCCTCCCGAATGGCCCTGCATACTTCATAGCCATTTAAGCGGGGGAGCAGAATGTCCAGCAGGATTAAATCGACATGGGAGCTGCGGAATACTTCGATGGCCTGTTCGCCATCAGAGGCGGTAACAACCTGATAGCCCTCATTTTCCAAATAGTTCTGCAAAAGCTCCCGGATGTCGTATTCATCCTCGACCACTAAAATTTTCACCATGTGATTCACCTCACCAACGCGATTATAGCAGAGAATTATGAATTTTGTGTGGAGTTTTGTTTTCTGCTTTCTGCTCTTTGGGAATCTCCGGTTTCTTATCTTCCTTCGCCGGGTCTTTGCCCGGACCGTCTGCGCCAATCAGGTTTTTCGATTTTTCATCGGCCATTCGCAATATCTCCTTCTTAGTTTTCTGGCATGAAAAAAGGGCTTGACCTCTCATGTCAAGCCCCCGGCTTGTCGAAAAGTGGCCTGACCAAAGAAAAGAAGGCAGGCCTCTTTTCGACAGGCTGGAACACCGCATTTCTACGCGGTGTTTTTCGCCTGCATCTTTTTGGGCGGCACAGGTTGGCAGTGCCGAACACTTTAGATGCCACAGCTTTTAGACCATATAAGCAGAAATATTTTCGGTTTTGTTATCTGTATATTCAATCTGGACAGTGAGGATGTTTCGATTCTGGGCTTTTTGAAAAATAGAACAGATTTTATCCACATAATTTGTAAACGCAGTATTTTCTCCGTGTGGAATTCCAGTAAAGTTTCGAGGACGAATAATTGTAAAGTCATCACCCTTGTAAGGCATTCCTCGAAGAATATCCCATAAAGCGCTTAGATTTTCACCTAGATCATCATCCCACTCCATTTTTGTGCGCATTTCCTTAAAGAGTTCACTCATATATTTACAACTTGTAAAATTTAAGGTTACTTTTACTCTGTTGTCCATTCCGTACCTCCTGCATAAATCTCATAAAATGTTCTGTAATGATCGTATGTTGCAAAAATCAGCCCATCATTTGAAAAAAGGATGCGATGACCATTTCGCCGCCCTTCATAGTAATTGATATCTGCCTCATACCAGATACGTCCAGCCGTTGAAGGGAGATGACCATCGTCGTTATCATAGATCCCTCCAAAAAACATTTTTCCTGGGGCAAATCGCTTTGGCGGCTTTCCATGTCTCCAGCCTAATGCACAAAGGTCATCCTCTGAAATATAATGGTCGGGCAACTTCCCATAATGAACAAGCCAATAATCCGCTCCATTTTCTCCATCTTTTGTTGCGCCTCCCACCACAATTGCATCCATTCGGTCTATTGTACAGCGACAGTTAGGGTGTAGCGGAGGCTCAATATCCGGAAGTTCATCAATCGCATAGATTTTTCCATGATGGCTTGCGCATTCCAGACATAATTTGGGGTCAAGAGTAGCTTTCCAATATTTCCAGAGTATGCTTTTTGATGTCTCTGGAGTATAGGTGTCCAGAAGTCCCTTAATTTGTGCGGTTGATTTTATATCATTTAACTCTGTAAGCACACATCCGCACATTTTATTGATATACATTTTTGCCTCCCAATCAGTATTTTGAAATATGCTGCTGCCAATGGGAGCTAAGTTATAAAAGTTGTACGTTTATGTGCATCCAATCAAGAAAATTTTAACAAAAATAAGACAGACCAACCCCTTGGCGGTCTGTCTTATTTTTGGCGCAGTAGGAGGGATTCGAACCCTCGAGCCCTTATCAGGCTACACGATTTCCAGTCGTGCTCGTTATGACCACTTCGATACTACTGCATGTGTACTGCTGTTCCGGGTTCACTGGACAACATCATGTATTATATCAGCTTTTTCCCGCTAGTCAAGTCTTTTTTTAAAATTTTTACGGGAATCTGAATATTTGAAGCTGGCACACCGGTCCGTGTGCTGAAACAGCAGGTCTTCCCCATTCCAAAAACGATACGTCACATCCGCCCGGAGGCTCTCATGAATGGTGCGTCCCATGCTTCCCTCCACAGGGGCGTAAAGCGGCTGACTGTGCGCCTCCAGCAATTCCACCGTTAAACGGTACTTTCCCTGCCGGATAGCTGCACCGGAAGGGGACCACATTTCAACTCCGGCGCCAAAGAAGAGGGCCGTCCCCCTCCCGCTATGAAAAAAATCATGTTTCTCTTCCCCTTACGATGCCAAATCCCAGTGCTGGGCGCCTCACCCACACGGGCGCTTCCGGGCTCTCAAGATAGTTTGACCCGGATGCCCCCTTTATTTCACTTATGCTATGGCAGCGCACAGCTCCGGCGTTGTATACATAAAATGGTACAGCGCCACTAGAAAGGAGCACGTGGGAACTACGCTTCCCGTCTTATGCGATATGAGTTCAAATCGTTTTTATTATTATCTTTCGCAGGCAGGCCGGGCCGGTGAATCAGAACCGGTCATTCCCCTGCCTGAAGTAGGTGCCGGGGGGCCCGTCTACCCTGGAAACGATATTCCGGTGGAACCGGTTATCCCCCTGCCCTACCCCGGTGAGGGCGGGCCCGTCTACCCCGGAAACGACATTCCGGTGGAACCGGTTATCCCCCTGCCCTACCCCGGTGAGGGCGGACCCGTCTACCCCGGAAACAACACCCCGGCGCAGCCAGTTATCCCCCTGCCCTACCCTGGTGAGGGCGGACCCGTCTACCCAGGCGGAGGGTCTATCACTCAGCCATGCACATCCACAACACGGTTTCTGAATGCGGCCTACGGCTATTCCTCCCTCCGGATCCGGGTTGGAAACAGCAGATTTGTCAACCGGCTGGGCTACGCTGCAATTACCGGTTATGGCCGGGTCCGCTCCGGCTATCAGACGGTAACGGTCACCGGCAACAATGGCCGTGTCTATATCCAAAGATCCATGCCCTTCCAGGCAAACGACCTCACCACTACCGCCATAATCAGAACCGCCTCCGGGCTGGATCTGCTTCAGATCCCCGACATCTGCTGCCCATCCTCTGGCCGGACGGCCAGCTTCCGCGTGGGCAACCTGGCCTATAACAGCGGACCGCTGGACGTTGTCATGAGCGACGGCCGGGTGGTCTACAGCGACCTGCGGTACAAGGAGACCGCCGCGTTCCGGAGCATCATGCCCGGGAACTATCAATTTTTCTACGCCGACACCAATCTTGCCCCTATGCCTCCCATGCTGGGAATCGAGACCCTGGATCCCGCCTGGTTGGGGGTCTATCCGCCTTATGAAACTTTCGGCTCTCTCCTTTTGGACGTTTCCGCCGGGAACGTCTACACCGTCTATCTGCTCCAAAACGGGAGTGGGCGCAACAATATTCAAAACATGATCTTGGTGGACTGATTCATTTCCATAGGGAAACAGGCATCCTTTCCAAAGGGAAGGGATGTCTGTTTTTTTAATAACCCTCTTGACAGACGGAAAAAACATGTTATACTGTGCATATAGTATATATACACTAAATCCAACATGACAGCGGCGCCCCGGCGTGGGACCCGTGCACAGGCCGGCAGCCGGACCGCCCCGCTGTTGAAAGGCAGGCCAAATGGATATTATACTAAGCAACGCCAGCGGAAAGCCCATCTATGAACAGATCGCCGACCAGGTCAAGGAACAGATCATGGCGGGGAGCCTGCCGGCGGGGGACGCCCTGCCCTCCATGCGGCTGCTGGCCAAGGAGCTTCGCATCTCTGTCATCACCACCAAGCGGGCCTACGAGGAGCTGGAACGGGACGGTTTTTTGGAAAACGTCCCGGGGAAGGGCTGCTTCGTAGCCCCCCAGAACTGGGAGCTGCTGCGGGAGGCCCAGCTGCGGAAGGTGGAGGAAAAACTGTCCCAGGCAGTGGAGGAGGCCCGGAAGGGCGCCTTCCCCCTGGAGGACCTTCATGAAATGCTCGATATCCTATATAAAGGGGAAGAATAATGAAAAACTGCATTGAAATTCGAGGGCTCTGCAAGTCCTATGGGGACTTCGCCCTGAACCATATCGACCTGACCCTCCCTGGCGGCTCCATCCTGGGGCTCATCGGCGAAAACGGCGCGGGCAAAACCACCACCATCAAGTGCATCCTGAACCTGATCCATCGGGACGCGGGGGAGATTACCCTGCTGGGGTACGACAACATCTGTGAAGAGCGGCTGGCCAAGCAGGACATTGGGCTGGTGCTGGACGAGTGCTTTTTCCACGACACCCTCCGCCCCCTGGATGTGGGCAAGGTGCTGGCCCCCGCCTACAAAAAATGGGACCAGACGCTGTTCCGGTCCTATCTGGAGAAATTTGGCCTGCCGGAAAAAAAGCTCATCAAGGAGTTTTCCCGGGGGATGAAGATGAAGCTGTCCCTGTCCGCCGCCCTGGCCCACCGGCCCAAGCTGCTCATTCTGGACGAGGCCACCGCCGGGCTGGACCCGGTGGTCCGGGACGAGATTCTGGACGAATTTTTAGGCTTCATTCAGGACGAGGACCACGGCATCCTCATGTCCAGCCACATCACCTCCGACCTGGAGAAGGTGGCCGACTACATCGCCTACATCCACCAGGGGCAGGTGGTGCTGTCCGACGCCAAGGACGCCATCCTGGACTCCTACGGCCGGGTGGGCTGCACCGCCGCCCAGCTGGCGACTATCGACCCCCGGGACCTGCTGCGCACCCGGCGGGGAGCCTTCGGCTGCGAGGCCCTGGTGGCCGACCGGAAGGCCTTCGCCCGGAAGTACCCCATGCTCATGGTGGAGCGGACCACCCTGGAGGACATCATGCTCTTTGTTGGGAAAGGAGAAACAAAATGACCGGTTTGATCTGGAAAGACCTCCTTGTCATGCGCAAGACACTGAAATCCTATCTGCTTCTTATGGTAGTTTACGCTGTTCTGGCCTACCTGGACTTCTTTGACTACGGCTTTATCATCACCTTTGTCCAGATGATTCTGGCCGTGCTGCCCATCTCCGCTTTCGCCTACGACGAACTGTCCAAGTGGGACCGGTACGCCATGTCCCTCCCCTTGGGCCGGAACCGGGTGGTAGGAGCCCGCTACCTCTTCGTGCTGCTGCTGTCCCTGTTCACCGTGGCCCTCGGCCTGGCGGGCATTGCCCTGCTGTATCTGGCCCAGCAGGCGGAGCCCCTGGAGATGTTCCTCACCCTGATGGTGTCCACCGCCATCGGCCTGTTCATCCCCACCATCCTCCTGCCCCTGAGCTACAAGCTGGGGCCGGAGCGGGCCCGGCCCTATCTGTTCGCTGTCATTTTCATCCCAATCATCGCCGTGATCCTGTTGGTCAAGGCAGGCGTGCTGGATATGTCCATGCTGAAGGGCATGGACCTCCTGACCCCCACTGCCCTGGGGGTGGGAGCCGCCCTGCTGCCCGCGGCCGGACTGGCGGCGCTGGCGGTCTCCTACCTCATCTCCTGCCGCGTGGCGGCGGGGAAGGAGTATTAAGGGCAAAAGTCACAAGCAAATCCCTTGCAATCTCCTCAATGTTGTGGTAAAATAACAGCAGCAAAGGAGAGTGAGCGCTATGCGTGACATGACAGCAAAAGAGGCCATCCGCGAATTGGAAAACATGAAGCAATATTGCACAGCCAAGAGCATCCCCGCCTTGGACTACGCCATTAAGGCGCTCAAGGAAAAGGCGGAAGCCGAAGGAACTTAAAGCGGAAGCCCCCCTGATATAGCGGCAATCCTATATCAGGGGGGCTTTTATATCGTCCTCAGGGCTTCGCCAGCGGTTTTTACCAGATAGTCCATGGCCTGGACAGGGAACCTGCCCGCTGCCGTCTCCCCGGTGAGCATGAGGGAGGACGCGCCGTCCAGCACGCCATTGTAGATGTCGCTCACCTCCGCCCGGGTGGGCACGGGCCGCTGCTCCATGGACCACAGCAGCTGGGTCACCAGGCAGAAGCCCCGTCCCGCCGCCCGGCACCGCCGGGCGATGTCCTTCTGGATGCCGGGCAGCTTCCACAGGGGCATGGAGTTGCCCAGGTCCCCCCGGGCAATGCACACCTGGTCCGCCGCAGCAATGATCTCGTCCAGATTGCCGTAGCCCCGGTCCTCCTCAATCTTGGCCATGATCTTCACCTGCGGCAGGCCCAGGCCGTCCAGGGTCCGCCGCAGGATGTCCACATCGCGCCGGTCCCGGACGAAGGGCTGGAGGATGTGGGTCACGCCGAACCGCCCCGCCTTGGCCAGATTATCCAAGTCATCCGGGGTGAGCGTAGGGGTGTCCACCTCCGTCCCCAGCAGGGAAAGGCTCTTTTTGCTGCGCAGCGGCCCGCCCCGGACGACCCGGCACAGCAGCACGGTGGGGCTTGAGCGCCTGATCTCCAGCAGCAGAGCGCCGTCGTCGATGGAGATCTGCTGGCCCGGGCAGGCGGCCTGCAAAATGGCCTGGGGAACAGGAATACCGCCATCTCCCAGCAGCAGGTCTCCCCCCGCCCTCAGGGCGATTGCCCGGGGCAGCTCCCCCACACGCAGCTCCGGCCCCTGGAGGTCCAAGATGAGATGGGCCTGTTCCCGCCCCGCTTGGCAGGCTGCAGGCCAGTACATCCGCTCCAAAATAGCGCCGCACTTGTCCAAGCTGGTGTGGGACAGGTTCACCCGGATGCCCGTCATTCCCGCCTGAAACAGCCCGTCCAGGACCTCTCGTCTGGCGCAGGGATCGCCCAAGGTAGCGTAATAGTCCATAAATTCTCCCCCGTCCGTTTTCTCTGCCCTCTATTATGATGTCAGAAGGCCCGGAAGTCAACAAGGATTTAACTTGCCCTTCGCCCAAACTTACGGTATAATGGCACACAGAGAGGAGCGGTACTATGCGTGTTATGGCCATCGACTACGGCGACGCCCACACCGGGGTGGCGCTGTCCGACCCCACCGGCTTTCTGGTCGGGACCACTGCCACCATCAACAGCCGGCGGCAGGAGGCAGTGGTAGACCAGCTGGTCCGGCTGATTGAGGAGCACCGCCCTGACGAGGTTGTGCTGGGCTTTCCCAAAAACATGGACGGCACCGACGGCCGCAGGGCCGGCCTCTACCGGGAGCTGGCCAAGGCGCTGGAGGAGGCCACGGGGATAAACATCATCCTCTGGGACGAGCGGCGCACCACGATAGCCGCCCACCAGATTTTGTTCAACCAGGGTAAGGACGGCAGGAAGCGGAAAAAAATTGTGGACGCCATGGCTGCATCCCTGATTTTGGAAAACTATCTGGACTTTAAGCGCATGAAACGGGAGTGATTTTTTTGAAGCGGCATTTTTCTGGCGCAATCTTGTCCCTGCTGCTCCTGCTGACCCTCTCCGCTTGCGGCGGGACATACGACGCGGTCTCCAGCACGGAGATTCACTACTCCGGCTCCCATTCGTCCGGCGGGCTGGTGGACCTGCCCGTTCTGAACCCGGAAGATGGCAGTCTGGCGGGGGACTCCTCTAAGGAGGGGAACACCTCGGAGGACAACCAGGCCCCGTCTAACGAGGACCTGGACGGCTACGGGACCGAGGGCAATCGGCCCGATGGCAAGTCCGGCGAAGGCAACAAAACCATCGACGAGGACGGCTGGTATACCTCCAAAGAGGAGGTAGCCCTATATATCCATCTGTACGGTGATTTGCCGGATAACTATGTCACCAAGGCTGAGGCCGAGGACGCCGGCTGGAGCGGCGGCAACGTGGAGCGTTACACCGGCGAAGGCACCGCCATAGGGGGCAGCCGCTTCGGAAACCGGGAGGGCCTGCTGCCCAAGGAGAAGGGCCGCACCTACACGGAGTGCGACATCGACACCCCCGGCTCCAACTCCCGGGGTGCCAAACGCATCGTCTTCTCCAACGACGGCCTGGTCTACTACACCGACGACCACTACGAGAGCTTCGAGCTGCTGTATGGGGAGCCATAAAAAAGCCGGCCCAGTGGGCCGGCTTTTTTTATCTCTCGCACTTCCAGAAAAAGGCGCTGTAGGGGGGCAGTTCAGAGCCGCCGCCAAAGTCATGGGGCTCCCCGGTAATGAGGTCGACGGCCCGTCCGCAGCCGGCGTCGAAGTGGGCGGCGTAAGGGGCGCCCTCGGCATTGATGGCCACCAGAACCCGCTCGCCTTCACAGGCGCGCTCAAAGATGATCTGCTTGTTGGTTAGCACCACGTTGCGGTATGCGCCGTAACAGAGGGCCTTGCTGCCCCGTTTGGCCTGGGCCAGCCGGGCAATCCAGGCTGTGAGCTCGTTCCACTCTGGGCGTTCCAGCGCGGGCCGCAGCCCGGCGTCACTGCCGTGCTCCTTACTCCCGGTAATTCCCCACTCGCTGCCGTAGTAGATGGAGGGCACACCGGGCATCCCGAACGCCATGGCCCAGGCAGGAGGCAGATGGTCCTGGTTTGTCAGCTGGGACGCGATGCGGTTGACATCGTGGTTGTCCAGGAAGGACAGCAGGTGCCTGCCCTTGTAGAGGGTCCACTGCTCCGGGCCGAACTGCCGGGCCAGGGAGTGTCCAATCTCAAACATGTTCATGGAGTTGAAGGCGGACCACAGGCCCTTATAGCACTCATAGTTGGTGACCGAATGGCACATATCGTCCCCCATCCAGCGGTTGTAATCGCCGTGGAGGGTCTCGCCCATGAGGACAAAGTCGGGCTTAACCGAGTTGGCAAACCCCCGAAGCTGCTTTAAGTACTCCGGAGGCAGGCAGTAGGCCACGTCCAGCCGCAGGCCGTCCACGTCAAACTGGTCCACCCAGGCACGGATGGCGTCAAACTGGTGCTGCACCACCGCCGGGTTCCACAGGTTCAGCTTGACCAGCTCGTTGTGGCCCTCCCAGCCCTCATACCAGAAGCCGTCGTTGTAGTTGGTGTTGCCGTCAAAGTTGATGTGGAACCAGTCCTTATAGGGGCTGTCCCATTTCTTCTGCCGGACATCCTGAAAGGCCCAGAAGCCCCGGCCTACATGATTGAACACACCGTCGAACATAACCCGCAAACCCGCGCTATGAAAGGCCTTGCACACCTGGGCCAGGTCCTCGTTTGTGCCCAGGCGGGGGTCCACGGTGTAGTAGTCCCGGGTGTCGTAGCCGTGGCGGTCGCTGTCGAAGAGGGGGTTTAGCAGGACGGTATCCGCCCCGGTTTTCTTAATATGCTCCGCCCAGTCCAACAGGCGCAGCACACGCGGTGTCACCACCCCGTCGTTTTCCGCCGGCGCGCCGCATAGGCCCAGGGGATAGATTTGATAGATCACTGCCTGATCGAACCACATAGTGAATTTCTCCTTTCATCCGAACCAGCTTTCTGGCTGTTCCATCATACTACGTTTGGCCGCTTCCCGCAAGAGGGAAAAAGCGCCGCCCGGCCGGGCGGCGCTTTTGGGTTACGCATCTCTCTGATCCGACGGAGCGGGCCGCTCCTCCGGAGCTTTTTCCTCCTCCTTGGGAGGCTGAGGAGGCGCTTCGGGTCCCTGCGGCGCCTCTGACGGCTCAGGCTCCTCCGGCGCCGGGGGCTTGATCTCCTCGCTGACCATGTGGATAGACTTGGCCGGAGGCTCCACATCCCCGGGCAGAGGCCTCGGGCCTTTGGTGGAGGCGTAGGCGTCCTCCACCAGGGCAGGGTCGCGGCCCTCAATGATGGCCACCATCTCACCGCCAGTGATGGTCTCCTTCTCCAGCAGGTAGGCCACCACCTTGTCCATGTCCTCCCGGTTGGCCTTGATAACCTCCACCGCATCCCGGTAGCACACGTCCAATATGGCCTTGACGGCCTTATCCATGACCGCCGCGGTGTCCTGGGCGCAGTCCAGGCCGTAGCCGCCCTCCAGGTACTGGTTTCGGACAGAACCCAGCGCCATCATGCCGAACTCCTCGCTCATGCCATACATGGCAACCATGTTCCGGGCGATGTTGGTGGCCTCCTGAATGTCCTGGGAAGCGCCGTTGGTCATAGTGTCCATTACCACCTCCTCGGCGGCCCGGCCGCCCATGGAGACGGCAATTTTCGCCATCAGCTCCTCCTTGGTGCGCAGATTGGTCTTATCCTCCTCGGGCATGAGCAGGGTGTAGCCCAAGCTGCCCTCCGTGTGGGGGACAATGGTAATTTTCTGTACCGGTTCGGCGTTTTTCTGTTTGTAGGCCACCATGGCGTGGCCCACCTCATGATAGGCCACCAGCTTGCGCTCAAACTGGGTGAGAACGGAGTTTTTCTTTTCGCTGCCGGCGATGACAAACTCAAAGGAGGCCAGCAGGTCCTCCTGGTTGACCGCCCGCCGCCCGTGGCGGACAGCCCGCAGCGCGGCCTCGTTGACCAGATTGGCCAGGTCGGCGCCCACGGTACCGGCGGTGGCTAGGGCGATTTTCTTCAGGTCCACGTCCTCGCTGAGGCGGATGTTCCGGGTATGGACCTGGAGGGTGGACAGGCGTCCGGCCAGGTTGGGCCGGTCGATGGTGATGCGCCGGTCGAAGCGGCCGGGGCGGAGCAGGGCCTTGTCCAGCACCTCGGGCCGGTTGGTGGCCCCCAGGACGATAACGCCCTTGCCGGGGTCGAAGCCATCCAGCTCGGCCAGCAGCTGGTTGAGGGTCTGCTCCCGTTCATCGTTGCCGCCCATGCGGTTGTCCCGGCTCTTGCCAATGGTGTCAATCTCGTCGATGAAGATAATGCAGGGGGCCATTTTGCTGGCCTCCTTAAAGAGGTCACGGACACGGGACGCGCCCACGCCCACAAACATCTCCACAAAGTCGGAGCCGCTGATGGAGAAAAAGGGGACTCCCGCCTCGCCGGCCACGGCTTTGGCCAGCAGGGTCTTGCCGGTACCCGGAGGCCCCACCAGCAGTGCGCCTTTGGGCAGCTTGGCGCCGATCTCGGTATATTTCTGGGGGTTGTGGAGGATGTCGATAATCTCCTCCAAGCTCTCCTTGGCCTCGTCCTGCCCGGCCACGTCCCGGAAGGTGACGCCGGTCTTCTTCTCCACATACACTTTGGCGTTGGCCTTGCCCACGCCGCCGATGCCGCCCATGCCCCCTTTACCGCCGATGCCCCGCATCAGGAACACCATCGCCCCTACCATGATGACAATGGGCAGCACGGTGGTAAGCAACAGGTAGAGAATCTGGGAGGAATTGTCAATGGGGGGCTGATGGTAGTCCACGCCGTGGTCGTCCATCAGGCCATAGATCGCCAGGTCGGCCACCGGGGGCGGGGTGGTGACGTATTCGGTCTCCCGGTTATTCTGAACAGGTATCCAGGCGAACATGCCGCTTATCTGCTGGCTATCATTTTCTTGGACGTAAGTTAGAGCTTCTTCCGTCTTTCCCTCCTTGAGGGTTATGGTATACAGCCCGCTTTCCATCTTCACGGACTCCACCAATTCCGCCGTTACCCACTGGCGAAAGACAGAGTAATCCACCTGGACCTGATTTGAGCTGTTGTAGGAGCTGGTGCAGCTGCGAAAAAGCAGCGTCAGCATCAGCGCCCATAGAATCAGCGAAATCAGGCCGAAGGCGTTCTTTTTGTTGTTTCCCTTATCCGGTTTCAAGGAGCGTACCTCCATTTTTCCTGTTTTTGTTCTGGGTCAAAGGGTATCATACCACAGCCCGGGCATAAAAACAAGAAAATACCGTGTAAACTTCCAGTAAACTTTCTGTGACCCTTTTTTTGACAAAGTATGTCAAATTCCCACTTCCCACCCGGTGAAAAATGTGGTAAAATAAATTTTGTATGTGAACTGACGCCGAAAGGACTGGAAGTCTATGAATAAACGCCCCCCACTGCGCCGCTCCGCCCCTGTGGAGCAGGAGAACGACGGCATGATCGAGGGCCGCAACGCCGTCATCGAGGCCCTGCGGGCCGGGACCTCCATCGACAAAATTTTCATCGCCAGGGGTGAAACCGACGCCGCCTTGGGGCATATCGCCTCCGCTGCCCGGGAAAAAGGGATTGTGGTGGTAGACGCCGACCGGCGCAAGCTGGACGCTATGAGCCGCACCCACTCCCACCAGGGGGTAATCGCCCAGGCCGCCGTCCGGGCCTATGCCAGCGTGGATGACATCCTCGCCGCCGCCCGGGAGAAGGGGGAGGCCCCCCTCGTCGTGGTGTGCGATGAGCTGTCCGACCCCCACAACCTGGGCGCTGTCATCCGCACCGCCGATGCCGCCGGGGCCCATGGGGTCATCATCCCCAAGCGCCGCTCCGCCGGCCTGACCGCAATCGTTGGAAAAACCTCCGCCGGGGCGGTAGCCCACGTCCCGGTGGCCCGGGTACCCAACCTGCCCGCCCTGCTCAAGGAGCTGAAGGAGGAGGGGCTATGGATCTACGGCGCGGCCATGGACGGAACCACCCCGCTGTATCAGGCCGGCCTGAAGGGCCCCGCCGCCATCGTTATCGGCAGCGAGGGCTCCGGCCTGGGCCGGCTTGTGCGGGAAAATTGCGATTTCACCGTATCCATCCCCATGTTTGGCAAAATCAACTCCCTCAACGCCTCCGCTGCTGCGGCAGTGCTGCTGTATGAAGCCGTCAGGCAGAGAATGAATTGACCAAGGAGTCCCGCCATGAGCGACCGAAACAAACAAATCAATAGGGGCGAACTGATCGACATCAAGTCGCTCATCGGGGACGCCGACGGCGGGGACTTCTCCCTAGACGACATCCTGGCCGAGTACGGCCATCCTCCCAAGGCGCCCGCCGCCCCGGAGGAGCTCCCCGGCAACCTCGTGGCCTTCCCCGGAAGCGCTCATCCCCCTTCCGGGGAGACGCCCGCTCCCCCGGAGGACGAACCGCTGGAGGACGGCGGCTTTGGGGAGGAGGAGCCCCCCCAAGAGGCGGAGATCACCCCCTTCCCAAAAAAGCGGAACCCGCTGTCCGCCCTGGTCCACGACCTGAACCAAAAGGCTGACGACTATGCCGACCGCATGTTTGAGGAGGACGAGGCCATTGACAAGGCAGAGGTCCGCCGGCTGGAGCGCCTCATTCCCGGCACCGATCAGGAGGAGGAACCGGACGAAAACGCCCCGCCCCGCCAGTGGCGCAGGCCCAAGCGGCAGGAGCCCCCGCCCCCCGACGTCCCGCCCCAGGAGCTATCCAAGCGGTATGGCAAGGGCTTGAAATGGATGCGTACCCGTGCCCTGTTGCTCCTCCTGTTGACCCTCCTTGCCTTGATCCAGGTTCTGGCTCCCATGGCGGGCGCCGCCTTTCCCGATCCCCTGAACCAGCCCCACGCCCAGTACGCCGTCTCAGCGGGGCTGTTGGGCTTAGGGATGCTACTGTCCCTGGACGTACTGTTTACCGGCATTGCTCGGGCCTGCCGGCTGAGATTTGGCATGGACACCCTCGCCGTCCTGGCCTGCCTGTTCACCCTGGCTGATGCGGTCCGGCTTACCTTGTCGGATGAAGGACCCCTCCGCCTACCCTACACCCTGGTCTGCCTGTCGGGGCTGTTCTTCCTGCTCCACGGCTCCTACCACAAGCGCTGCGCCCTGCGGCTGTCCTGCCGCACCGCTGCCTCCGCTGCCGCCCCCTACCGGATTACCCTGGACCCAGCTAAGTGGAGCGACAAGGATACCTACGCCAAGTGGTCCGGCGGCCAGGAGGACTACGGCAGCCAAATTCAGGCCGACGACGGCGCCCAGCGCATTTTCCGCCGCTTCTGCCCCCTGTTGGTCATTGGCGACGTTGCTTTCGCCCTGATGGCCTCCACTGGCGGCGGCCACCCCGAGCGGCTGGTTTGGTCGCTGTCCGCCCTATTCACCGCCACCGCTGCCTTTGGCGGGGCGCTGGCCTACGGGCGGGCCTTTCACAAGGTTGCCCGCCGCCTGGCCCCCAACGGAGCTGCACTGGCGGGCTGGCCGGGAATCGCCGCCTCCCGCAGCGGCTGCTGCGTGCTGATCACAGACGGCGACCTCTTCCCCCCCGGCTACGTAGAGCTCAACGGGTTCAAGGTCATGGCCGACTTCTCCGCCGAACGGGTGGTAGCCTATACCGCCACCCTGATCCGGGACTCAGGCAGCGGCCTGACCACCCTGTTTCACAATCAGCTGCGGACTATGGGCGGGCTGATGCGCAACACCAGCGGCCTGCAGTACCATGAGGGCGGGGGGCTGTCCGCCAATATCCGCGGCGATCAGGTTTTAGTGGGCTCCGCCTCCTTTATGAAGCTGATGGAGATCCGTCTGCCCCAGGGACTGAACGTGAAAAACGCCGTTTTTTGCGCGGTGGACGGCAAGCTGGCCGGTATTTTTGCCCTGAGCTATACCCTGCCCGACACCGTTTTTCCAGCTATGGAGTCGCTGATGATGGAGAAGGTGGAGCCGGTCCTGGCCACCCGGGACTTCAACCTCATCCCCGCCATGCTCCAGCAGCGGTTTAAGCTGGCGGCGGATAAAATGGCTTTCCCCGGCGTGGAGCGCCGCCGGGAGCTGTCTGACCCCGAGCAGGAACACAGCGGCGTGCTCACCGCTCTGCTGTGCCGGGAGGGCCTACTGCCCTTTGCCGAAGCTATTACCGCCTCCAAGCGGCTGCGCTGGGCCGCCCGCCTGGGCGCCGCGCTGTGCTGCGCCGCCTCCCTGCTGGGCATGGCGCTGGCCGCTTACCTCACCTCCATGGGGGCGTATACCTCCCTGTCCCCGCTGAACCTGCTCATTTACATGCTCACCTGGCTGGCCCCCGTGTGGTTTCTGTCAGGCTGGGTGCATCGGTTCTAATAAAAAACCTCCCCCACTGGGGGAGGTTTTTTTATCCTTAGTAGCCGGAGTTTGCCAGCACTCGGTAGATGATCTCTGCCATATCCACACGGGTCAGAGGCTGGGTGGGATTAAGCCAGCTGCCGCCGGTGGGCAGGATGCCCCGGTCCACGGCAAAGGCCATAGCTCCCTGGGCGTAACCGGACACGCTGCCGCCATCACTGTAGCGGTACAAGCTGTTGATGGAGCCGTCATCCGCGCTCCAACCCACTGCCCGCATGGCGCGCTGCACCATACAGACGGCGTCCTGACGGGTCAGGGTGCCGTCGGGGTTATACAACCCGCCGCCGATCCCGCTGACGATCCCCCTGGAGTATAGGGCGTTTACCGCCTGGGCGTAGTAGGCCGTATTGGGCACATCCTGGAATGGCCTGCTGGAGGCGGAAGGGGTGAGGTCAAACGCCTGATAGACCATCCGGGCAAAGTCGCCCCGGCGGATGGAATTTTGGGGCCCGAACTGCGTGGTGGTCATGCCGCGGGTGATATTGTGCTCGTAGAGGTAGTTCACCGCCGCCTGCTGCGAAGCGCTGTAGCCCGCCATGTCGGTAAAGACTGTCTGGCTGGCGTTGACATTCCCGTTGTTTACCGCAGAATTGCTGGTGGCCACGGTAACCACGCCGCGGAAGGTCTCTCCGTTGGTGGCGCGGCCTGTGAAGGGAATATCCACCGCGCCGTAAAAGCTGTTGGACGCCCGGAAGGACAGGTTGTCAATGCGGGGCGTGCTGTTGCCGTTGCGGTAGTTGGTACTGGTGCTGGCCCGGCTGTTGTTAT
The DNA here is from genome assembly GCA_947383275.1 of uncultured Bacillota bacterium. Taxonomy (GTDB): domain Bacteria; phylum Bacillota; class Clostridia; order Oscillospirales; family Oscillospiraceae; genus Lawsonibacter. The sequence continues at coordinate 31,612 of CANDCW010000009.1, read as the reverse complement.
AGTACACGCTGCCATAAGAGCTGCTTGGAAGGTTGGTAAACGTGATATAGTTCAGGCTGCTGCCGGTCCGGCTCCGGGACAGGGCATTGAAATCCGTGTCATCAAAGTACACCGTCCGGCCCGCCCCGCAGATATAGAGGATATCCCCCGCGGTGCCAGAGCTGCCGCCGCCCTGAACATTGATCTCCACGTTGCCCGTAAAACTGACCCCGTCCGTGGTCCAGCCGGTAAAGGGAATCTTCACAGTGCCCGTAAACCCGGAGGCCGCCGCAAAGGCCAGCCGGTCGATATACGGGCTGGAGCTGCTGTAGTAGTAATTGGTTCCGGTGGTAGCCTGGGTGCGGGAGGAGGAGTTGTAGTTGTAATACAACACGCCTTCACTGACGGAGGGCAGGGAGCTGAAGCGGATATAGCTCAGGGTTTTGCTGCTGTCCAGCACCTGCCGGCAGTAGGAGCTGAACCGGAAGTCGTCAAAGTATGCCACGCCGCCCCGGTTGATGTCGTAGGTCAGGCCGCCGATGGCCACGTTGTTTTCCCAGCCCACGGCAATGTTCACCTGTCCGGAGAAGGAGCCGCCGCCCACGCCGTAGCCGGTGTAGTACACTGTGACGCTGCCGCTGTAGCCGGGAGCCGGAACAAACCAGACGTCGTCCAGGGCTTTGGTGGTGTACTGGTCGCTTCCGCTGACCACGCTGCCGTAGTTTCCGGCGCCGACATAGTTGGTATACAGCGTACCCTGCTGGCTGGAGGGCTGGGAGAAGGTAACGTAGTCCAGGCGCACGCCCAGCCGCTCCTGGCACACCCGGTTAAAGTCCGCACCGTTGAATTTCAGCGGAGTGTTGTAGGCGGTGCTCAGGTTGAGCCCCGCCCCGGAGCCGCTGCCCGGGTCCACATCGAACACAATGCTGCACACGTAGTTCTGCGCGCTCTCGCCGCTCCCGGCCCTGGATACGGCGGTGTAGTTAATGGTCACCCGGCCGGAGTAGTTGGGCTTGGGGACAAAGGTGATGTCTTCAATGCCCCGCTGGCCCACGGTGGGGCTGAGGTAATAATTGTCAGCGCCCACGCCCACGCCGGGCTCGCTGGGAGAGGTGTAATTATAGTACAGCGTGCCCTTGGAGGTGTCCACGTTCAGGCCTACGATGTGGTCCAGCCTGCCGCCGGCCTGAGTCCGGAAGCGGGCGATGAAGTCCCGGAAGCGCAGGACCGGCTGGGTCTGGGTATACATCGTTGGAAGCTCGATGGTGGAGGACGCGTCGGCCACCACCGTAACCTTCACGGTGAAGCGGTAAGTCCCCGAGGCGATGGTGATGCTGGTGTTGCCCACCTTATTGCCCACGATGGCGCCGTTGGCGTAGCTGGCAACGGTGGGGTCCAGGGAGGAGTAGGTGGGCGTTTTGCCCTCGGCCGCGCCGTGCGCCTTAAAAATCGTATCCACGCTCACGCGCTTGCCTTCAACCACTGTGATCTCGTCCAGGAGCTGCTCAAAGCCGTTGACTGTCACCTGCACCTGGGCGGTCTTGCCGCCGGCCGCCGCGGTGATGGTCGCCTTGCCCGGGCCAACCGCAACGATGGTACCGTTGTCCACCGTGGCAACCTTGGCGTTGGAGGTGCTCCAGGTAACAGCCGCTCCGGCGGGGTCCGTCGTGGCCGTGACCGTCTGCCGCCCGCCCACATCCAGGCTGACGGAACTGGCGCTGAGCTTGATGCTCTTTACTGCGGTATCCATGGTTACGGTCACCTTGTAGGTTTTGGGCTCGGCCTTGATGGCCTTCCCGTTGGCGGTGGCGCTTCCGCTGACGGTGATGGTGGCTTCGCCTGCGCCCACCGCCACAACCTTGCCGTTCTCCACCTTGGCAATCTTCGAGTCGGAGGTCTGATAGGTATAGACCGGCTTGAAGTCGCTGGGAACAGGATAGGTCTTGCCGGTGCTCCACTTGATTTTCCCCGTGGTGGGCGTCTGCGTCAGATCGCCGCCCGTCGGCGCCGTCATCGTACTGCGGCCCAGCGAAAAGTCAAAGCTCACAGGCTCGGCAGCGGCATAGGTGATGTCAATGCTTTTCTGCTCGAAAAATCTGTTCCCCTTCTTATCCGTATAGTCCCATGTGGCGGTTACCGTCACCGTTCCTGTTGTGTTTTTATCCCTGCTGTTCACGGTAACCGACTGTTTACCGCTCACTTGCAGAACTCCGGGGGCCACGCCGTTAAACCGGGCAATCGTCCCGTTGCTGAGCTGCCAGCTGATATTTTTCTCCTGGCCCTTCAGCACCTCGGCGTCCGTTTTGCCCGACCGGCGGATGGATGCCGTGATGGTCACCGAATCGCCGGGCTCCTTCATCTGGTTCGTATCGGGTGAAATGTCGAAGTGGTACTCGCCCACCTCTACAAAGCACTCCGCCGTAACCGTGCCGGCTGCCGTTCCGCCCTCCAATGTGTACACGGCAACGATGAGCGCCTTGCCATTCTTCTCCGCCTCAATCAGACAGTGGCCGGTGCGGTCATGGGTAATGCTTATTACGTCGCTCTTCACGTATTGTCTGTTTTTCTGTATCGGAGCGCCATTTGCGTCCACAGCCCAGGCATTCCATTTGACGTTTGCCAGCGTCCCGCTGGGCTCCAGGGTGGCGGTCAGCTCCGCGTTCTTGTTTGCGACAATGTCCAGGTCCAGCCGTGTCTTGTCCAGCTTGATGGAAGGGCCGGTGACTTCGACATTAAATGTTTTCGAAACTGTGTTGTGCAGGCCCGTGATCGGGTTTGAAGTTGGTGATGTGTATGTGACCTTAACAGTGGTTTTTCCTGTTCCGCTTGGGGTGACAGTCAACGAAATTTTACCGTTTGTATTCGGTCCTACACCAACCGTGGCCACTCTCGTATCCGTCTCGACTGATACAGTTTCATTAGGTACTTCCCGCCCGCCTTTTTTCAAGGTTGCTGTTACAATTTGCGGATTCGGTTTCAGCAGATCGAAAGACAGAGATGTTTCATCCAGTTCCAGCGTATAGTCGGCCTCTTCTACGATAAAAGTATACGTAGTAGTGTATTGTACTTCTCCGCTAGCATTTGGTTTTACTCCTGCTGCTATGGCGGCAGTTTTTGCCGAACCGGTAAGGGTAAAGGTCGCCGTAGCCGTTACTCTGTTTTCATTGCTAGCATTGTACGCTCCCGCTTCCAATACAAGCGTGTCTGTATTATCAGCGCCATTAACTACTGTAACAGCACCTGTCGAATCCGGGTCAAGCGTCCATGACCAGTCTCCCGTCATTTCCGGATTCGCCGCCGCTTTTAGCGTCAGCTTCTGGCCCTCTACAAGTTTGTTCCCGCCTGGATCCGGGGTAATTGCAATTTGAGGTGGCTCAAACTCCTTAACTGTAACGCTGCATTCATCCCATGCGCAGGCATCTCCATCTACCAAAAATTCGACTAAAACTGTAGCCATGCCGCTTCGCTTGGCCTTAATAACAGCTGTTCCATTTATTGCATCAACATCTTCTATAGCAATAAAGCTGCCTTGTTGTGTTGTAAAGCTCCATGTTCCATCTCCTATCACCGTCTCAGTAGGTTTGGCAGTCAGCTTCACCGTGCCACCAATTGTGAGGGTAACATCTTTAGGATCCAACTTGATTTCCGGGCGAATAATGCTGATTCCGTTAACGCCTACTTTTGCATCATCGTATTCTTTACCATCTATTGTATATTTATATGTAATCTCAAACCACTGCCTAAGTTCTGTCTGTTTTGTAGCCGTCACATCAAATATGTACTGAGTACTATTTTCCTCACTTTTTTCCACTTTAATTTCGCCAGATTTCGTAAAACTCCATTGGAAACTGGGCAGTCCACCACTATAATTGACAACATCTACATAAAATCTTTTGGGCATTCCCACTTCAAGGGTACTGGTATCGTCTGATTTGGACGTTAATTTAAGTTCCAAAGGTTGAACTCTAACATTATAGGTATTGGAAGCTGTAATAGTAACTCCAGCCACATTTATGGAAGCAGTGGCTTTAATCGTAGCGCCATCGCCGCCAACCGCAATAATAGTTGGTGTGGCAGTGGTCTCACCGCTCTTAATAACCACGGCCTTATTATCGCTACTTTCCCATGACCAAGTAACACCACCGCTTGGCGCGTCATTCAGTTTCGCGGTCAATTGTCGCTCATCGCCAATTTTCATCTCTGACGAACTGGGCGATGTTATCGTAACGGTGGGAGCCGTAACATTAACTTGGTATGTACCCGTAAGTGATCCTCCACCGGCACTAGCCGTAATTATGGCTGAGCCATCGGAAACAGCAGTAACTTGACCACTTGTATCAACGGTAGCAACACTTGGATTGTTGCTTTCCCAAGTTGCACTGCTGACTGGAGACCCACTCAAACGTTTTACTGTTAATTGTAGCGTCTCACCAATCATCAAGTCTGGGCCACGATTCGACGTTACTGTAAGCCCATCCGCCAACGCCATCGGCGCAAGAGACATCACAAGGGCCAACGTGAGCAGCGCCGCCGCCCAGCGGCGGGACTGGAAGGTCTTTCGCATTCAAAACACTCCTTTTTATTAGACGCTCGAAAAACGGGGCTGCGGGAGCGGGCACGGGGCCCGCTCCCGGGGGATTAACGATACGAAGCTTCCTTATCTATGATAGGCTGTGCGTCTTGGCTGACGCTCCAGCGGACAACTAAGAAATACCCATACCTTTCCACTTGCCCGCCCGGATTTGCTATCCGATACTGCACTTCAACAGTTAATGATTCAGGCGCTGGCGACCCGCCGGAGTTTGACAAGTATTGCGCCGGAACCACAGCCAGCAAATCAGTCGCTAATACTCCATTGCCCCCAAGCGCAATTCTAACTGTCGTAGCATCTGCTCCTGGAGCAATATCGACGCTTGCAACGCCCGTTGGCAGGCTGGACCCTCCAAAGAACTGTGCCGCATTTGCATTCGTAATCTCAGTTCCGCTCCGCGTGTACAATCTCTTGTTAAACGTGAGCACCAGCGAACCGCTGAGCAGCCGGCCAGAGCTATTCTCCACCGTAATATTGCCAGTGTAATTTGTCAGCATTGGCGGTTCTCTGTCCGTGATTATCACTTGTAAGGCACGGAAGGAGTAAATGGACTCCACCGGTTCCTGCCCGGTTGTGCTCACCCCACGGGCCATGGTCAGGATATAGTAGATAGCGCCCGGCCTTGCGTTGGTCGCGCCCTCTTGTGCGGTTCCCTGACGCATAGTGTGGTTGCCCTGCTGGTGCGATGCGGGAATTGTAGACGCATTGGGATTGATACTCATTCCGGGCGGCACCCTGTTGGAGGTAATCCAGTCGACATACAGCTTTTTCGCATCGGGAGAAGCATATAGGTCGAATATGGAATAGCCCACATTGGGGTCAGATGCTCCACCGCTATATATACCCTGCAACGCCTGCATGATGGTGTAATTTCTGTATGCGGCTGGGATTTCATTGGCATTTTCTGCAACCTCGGTCAACGGAGTGTCCATCCACACCGTTGTGCCATCGCCGCTTTCTCCCAACATGATATTTTTCAGGTCATCTTCCAGATACAGCAGATACCTAAGGTTGGCATCCATATTTGTGATGGTCATATTCACGCCGTTCCCGGTAAGTCCCAAGTCAATCTTAGGCCGGACGGTGGGCTCCGTTTTAAACTTAAAGATGTGGATCTCAGACGGCTCCTGGGCGGAACCCAGAATAACGAAGTAGGCGTAGTAAGTACGGTTGGATTCCAGGCCCTCGATCACTTCCGTAGCCATAGAGACAGCCTGATTGTTAATTGTCCCCGTAATGGCGCTGGAACCCTGTTCCCAGCTTTCCGGCTCGTTGATGTCGCCCTTATCCGGAAGCGTGACCGTTACCTTGTCCATCACCCTGGCCTCATCGCCATTTTTCGGGATGTAACTGGGTTTTATATCACCGGAATATGCGCCGACCTGGATTCTTGTTGTAATAACAGGCACCCATTCGCTTTCGTCTTCCGGTTCCTCCGCCCCCTGAGACGCCGCGGCGATGGCGTATTTGACGGTACCCGGGCGGTCCAGGGCCAGCTCCAGGGTGACGGAGTTGGAGCTAGGCTTGAAGTTGGGGTAGTGCTCGGCAAAGGAGGGCTGGAGGGAATCGGTAAATGTTTTCAGCATGGCCAGCCGCTTGGGGTCGTCCCTGTTGTCGGCGGTGCCGATGGAGGCAATGCCGTTTTGTCCCAGGCCCCGTTCCACATAGGCGTCCCAGGTCTCTTCCAGCACGTTGTTGCTGCCCGAAACGCTGAACAAATTGTTGGAGGTGCCCGCAGCCGCATTCACGTAGAACCTGACGTCGCCGCTCCAGGTTGCCGGGTTGTCGCCGGTACCGCTGTTGCCCACGCGGTTGATGGAAATGGCGAATTCATAGTAGACGTTGCCGCTGTCGTCCAGCAGGTTGATGTTAGGGAAGTCGCCCTTACAATCACAGAAAAAGTTCTGCAGGCTCTTGCCGTACAGACGCCCATCAGAGGTGTAGATGCGTCCGCTGTTCTTCAGGAACACCCAGCCGTTGTCATCCGCTTGATCTTTTTTGAGATTGGGCAGCGCGTAGGCGTTGGTTGGGAAGCCCATGCCGTCTACGGTGGCCTTACTCGTCAGCGGGTTCCCGCTGCTGTCCACAACCCGGTAGTATAGATCATACTCCAGCGTGGTATCCGTCCACAGAATCAGGTCATAGCCAATGCCGTCCTGAACGGTATGGGTGGTATTGGGCACCATCCGGAAGCTGAAATCTACATTGTATTGGTACTCGCCTTCAGGCGCGGCGTCCGTTACCCGTTTCGGCCACTGATTTTTCACCAGGTCGAAGGATGACAGGAACATCTCGGCAAACACAACTGTAAACTCCGGCACACTGTGGCCCGCGTTCCTGGATGCCTCGTCATCGCGCACCGTCGCGGGAGTCAGCTTGTTCCTGGCTACGGAATTGTCGGTTATGTTGCTGATCTCAAAGTAGTAAGTACCGCCGCTGGACAGCTGCAGCCCGCTGCTGGGGAAGATCATCCTGACCTTGCCCTCTTCATTTTCCACCCGGACTGCGGAATAGTCGATCACCCAGTTCGTGGCGCTGTCTGCGGGATACTCCCGGACTATAACCGGCCGCGCCCCGATACCGGCAATACGCTGGTATAGGACGATGCTCTCCTTCATCGCACTCACCAGGCTCTCCATGATGGATTCGTCCGTCCGCGACGCCTCGTACAGCGACAGCAGGTCCCGCCCGCTGGCGCTGGCGAAGCAGATGTTTTCGCTGAACTCCAGCACAATGTCGGTGTCGTTTGTGGGGTCTTTAGTCTCGTCCGTTCCGGAGTATTTTGTAAAATACTGCCTGATTTTCGGCCCGCTGGTATCCAGCGTATGAATATCGCCATCAAGCTGGTACACCTGGATCGTGTAGTTCCCGGCGGCATCCTGGGCCAGGTAGTATAGGTCGTAAGACTTCTCCGCTGTCAGACCGGTGATGTTCATGGCGGCCTCGGTGTTGGCGGTAGCGGTGACCCGGCCGCTGCGCAGGGCGTTCATGCCGTTGGCAACCTGGATTTTGGCGTAGTTGCTCTCCAGCAGGGCGGTCCTGCCGTCGGCCGAGTTGTCGTCAGGATTCTGCGGGTTGGGCTTGGGGTAGTCGGTGCCCGACTCCACCACGGCCCAGAAGATGGTGCCATTTTCGCTCAGGGTAGCCGCCATGGGGACGGAGGTTGCCTGGGGCTGCCCATTGACATAGGGATGCACCAGGAACTCGGGCGGGGTGACGTCCGGGGTGGAGAAGGGCAGGGAGAGAACCTGGGAGCTGTTGCTGCCGTCGGTCAGCCACATGTAGAGCACGTAGTCTTTCTGCTGCTCCAGCCGGCGGCTGACGGTGAAGGGCTCCTCCAGGTTTTTGGTCAGGTCCACCACGCCATAGCCCACGTTGGCGCTGACGGCGGAGGCCCGCAGGTCATTCACGGTAGGCGCCGCAGCCCCGGCGGGCAGCACGGCATAGTACATCTTGCAGCTCTTATTAGGCAGCACGGTGACCTGAGCCGTGATAAACGCGTCATAGGGGCTCTCCTTGCCGATGAACGACATATAGGGGTAGCCCTGGCCGAAGGCGGGGACGGTGTCGTCCGGGGTCGAGAAGGAGATAACCTTCACCGGGCTGCGCACGCCCTGGCCGTCCACAAGGATGGCGGACAGGTAGTAGGACCCGCCCACGGTCAGGCCGCTGATCTGGGCGCTGACCTCCTGGCCGCCCGCGGGGCAGGCCAAGGAGCCGTTGCTGATGGCGATGGAGCCGTAGGAGGGCGGGGAGATCAGGTCGTCCTCTGTTACGGAGCCGTCAGTGATGTTGCTCACAGCCCAGTAGATGGTGCCGATCTTATTGCCGGCGAAGTCGGCGCGCAGGCCGGTGGGGGTGATGTCCTTGGCGGCAGGGTAGCCGGACAGCAGCATTGGATCGAGGGAACCCTCCTCCGCGGCCACATGGTCCATTACGACCCCGGCGATATTGCCGGTCAGGCCGGGGCGGATATACGTATCCTCAGGCAGCATGGACACCGTGCTGCCGGGGGCGTTGATGTTCAGCTTTCCGATGTCGCCGTCGCCGGTGACATTGGTGGCCACATCCAGATTCATCTCCTTGACCTCGGTATTCCGGTCAAGCTGGACGGTGGAGTTGGCCGCGGCCTCATCCACATTCAGCCTGGCCACCGTGCCTTTGGCCACCTGGACGTAGGAGTTGGGGGTCTTATCCACAACCTCCTTGATCCGCCCGGCCAGGGTCAGGCGGGTGCCGGACTCCCCGTCCAGTTCAATATGCATCAGGCCGTTCGCGTCGGTGTTGTTATCCTCTAGGTAGGCGTTGGTACGTACCACAGTGTTGGCAATGTTGGTAATGCCATCGGCGCGGATGGTGACGGTCTTGTCGCCGCGCATGTTGTCCACCAGCATCTCCTCCGCGGCCACGTTGCGCATAATCACGCTGGCCCCGCCGCCTTCGCTTTCGCCGGTGCCGCTGATGATAATACGTCCCAGCACGTTCACGTTCTCCAGCTTGATGCCGCCCAGGCCCACGCCCCCGGAGACATATAAGTCCCCGCTGATGGTGGTGTTGCGCAGGGTAACATCGGGGGAGGTGATGGTGACGTTGCCAAACACGCCGCCCAGCTCATAGGTTCCGCTGCTCTGGACGGGAGTGCCCAGGCATCCGGTGATAAGGGCGGCCATCTGTCCTTTGGAGATGGGCGCCTGAGGCTGGAAGGTATTGTCCGGGTAACCGGAAATGATGTAGTTGTCCACGGCAGTTTTAATGGTGCCCCGGGCCCAATCGCTCACGTCCCGGCTGTCGGAGAACGCCAGGCTCTCGCCGGGAGTGTCCTTCATCATCATGTTCCGCCCAAGGATGCAGATGGCCTGCTCTCTGGTAAGGGTGTCATTGGGGGAGGCGGTGATATCGGAGGTCCCGGCCATATAGCCGGCGTTATAGGCAATGGCCACATCGTCATGGAACCAGTCCGTCGTCAGCACATCCTCAAAGGGGATGGGCCCCGTCTCGGTGTAGCCATAGGCGCGGTTAATGATGGCCATAAATTCCGCACGGGTGAGGGGGGCGTCCGGGTTGGCGGTCTGGTCCGCCCGGATGATGCCCCAGTCCACCAGCTGGTCCAGATAGGCGTCGGCCCAGTGCTCCGCCGAGGCGGGCAGGGTCGCGGCGGGCACGAGCCCAATCAGCATGATAACTGCCAAAAGCAGGGAAAGCGCCCGCTCCTGCCAGGCGCGGCGCTGTATTCCGGTTCTTTGGGACATATGCGGTTCTCCTTTCTCATTTCAACGGGGCGGGAAAGCGCGTTAGTCTGCCTTGCGGGGCGCCGCGCAAAACGCTCCCGCAGTACGTAATGAAGTGCCGGCGTTAGTCCGCTGTGTCAATTTGGATGCTGAACACCGCTTTGCGGATCAGTGCCTCCTCATCCTGAATCAGGTCCACAAATTTAGTGGCATACAGCGGGCGGTCCGGGTGTTCTTCATCCTCCAGCTGCCGGAGCACCTGGGTTTTGACGATCAGGGGGGCGTCGGTAACCGGGAGGACCATCTCCACAATCTCCCGCTCGCCCAGGCTGACCTCGGGCCAGAAGGCAATGCCGCCGCAGCTCAGGTCTTTGGCCTGAAAGGCCTTCTGCCCCTTCCATCCGCCGGTGACGGGGTACATGACGCTCTTGAAGTCGGTGGCAATACGCAGGTTTTCCCGGGCCGCGGGGCCCAGGGCGGCAGTGGGCTGGATCACCATCTGGTCCCCCCTGCTGCGGATGATGACGCCTACCCGGTTGGGGGTGCTGTCATCCATGCCGATGAGCTGGATCTCCCGGTGCTCGGCCACTTTCTCCTCCTTGCCGCCCAAAACGCGGATCTGAAGCACCTCCGAGTTGGCCGGGGACTCCAGCACCGCGTTGGCCAGCGGAACACTTTGGCTGTCCAGGATCAAATAGATCCGATCTTCCATTCAGGACTCTCCTTTCTTCTGGGGCGGGGCGGACTCTTCCGCCTGGGCCGCCTGCCGGGCCTGGCGCTCCCGCCGGGCTTTGTCCGGGTCGTTGGGGTCAAAATTCAAAAAATAGACGTATATCTCCACGATTGCCTGGTAGAGGGCGTCGGGGATCTCCTGGCCCAGAGCAAGCTGGGACAGCATTGTGGCCAGGGAGTTGTCCTCGTAGACGGGAACGCCGCTCTCGGTGGCCACCTCCACCATGCGCTCGGCCAGATAGCCCATTCCAGAGGCCACCACCACCGGGGCGCCCTCCCCCTCGTAGCGCAGGGCTACGGCCCGGTTGGTAGCGCGGTTATCATATCTTGACATTGATGCTGTTCTCCCCCTCAAAGATCCGGGGGAATACCCCGGAGATGGTCAGCGGCCGGTCCATCTGCCGGACCTGGACCCCGCTGTCAGTTAAGCCGTTTTCGGTGAGGATGCGGGACAACTCCCCCTGCATCAGCCGGGAAAAGGGGGCCACCCGCTCGGGGCAGAAGACCTGAACGCTCACCTGCTCCCCCCGGGCCGTGAGCACCATGTCGAAGAAGCCCAGGCCTTGTATGTCAATCTTGAACAGGAAGCGCAGGGTGTTCTCCTGGTCCCCCCTGCCTCGTTTCAGGTTCTCTTCGGCGTCGGGGTCCACCCACATCTCGGAAAAGACCATCCTGTCCTCCCACTGAAGCGGAAGCAGGATGTGGTTAAGCGGCATGTGGACGCTCTCGTTGACCAGGAAGGCCGAGACAATGTTCCGGAACGCCTCCTGCACCTCCTTGCCCGCCCCGCTCTGGAGCGCGGAGTGGGCCGCCTTGGTCAGCTGGCCGGCAAACCTGTCTCCCTCCTCGGCCTTGGCAAAGCTGGTGTTGTCCAGCAGGCGGAGCAGGGCCTCATCAGGCAGGCTACCCAGCTTCTCCCGCAGGACCGGGCTGCCGGCCAGCAGCTGGTGAAACGCCTGGAGCAGGCCGTCCTCGCCGCCGTTCTCATAGCGGGACACGTCCAGGGCCAGCATGGAAATCAGCGTGCGGCTCAGGCCCATGTCGTTGGTCTTGCTGGTGTAGCCGGACAGGAAGGTGAGGATTTTGCTCTGGAGCAGCTTCAGCGCCCCCTGCCGGTCCCCGGCGTTCATCTTCTCCTCCAGCTCCGACACCATGGGCAGCAGCTGGCTGCCGTAGCTGGCCGGGATGGCCCGCGTAAGCCGGGTCAGGGTACGCAGCAGGTTACCCTGGATGTGCGGAGAGGAGGAGTAGTCGGTATACTTCTTCAAAAATTGCAGGATGTTGCTGCGCACAGACTCCGAGTTCCCGGAAGCGTATGCCTCCCGCAGTATGTTGAACAGCGCCCCCCCAAAGCGGGTGCCGTTGGCCAGCTGGGCGTTGAGGAACTTGCCCAGCTCCCCCTCGTCCATCTTCAGCATGTTGAGCAGGGCGCCCATCTCGGCAGCCAGTCCCTCTTCAATACCCGAGGAGACCACCGTCCCCTCGAACATGGCGAACAGCGTGGCCAGGCTGTCCCGCAGTTCCGGCGTGTTGGCCAGGCGCTGGAGGAAGGCCGCAAAGTTGGAGTCGTACCGCAGCGCCTGGCCTCCCGAGGCGGCGTCGCCCGCGTTCTGCTGCTCCGTCCGGTTGTCCGAGCGGACCACCCGGTTCAGGTCCGGGGCGTTCTGGATCCGGGGATCGCCGGGGGAAACGGGGAGGTTTCGGTTTATATTGCTGTTATCGTGGCCCGGTACCGGGTTGGTCACACCAAGCAGGTCTGGCATTGGAGACACTCCATTTCAGGTAAAGTTCGTTTTTTTCAGGGAATTTTTTTGTGGAATCTTAATTTCCTCATTGACACTGCCGATATATCGAGTATGATTAGATATGGGCGGGTGTACTGCGCCTTTGGCCAGCCTCCCCGCCCCACATCCAAAACCAAATGAGAAAAGGTGGCGTTTTTATGGGCAGCGGCAACGACAGCATCCTGGATATGTATCTGTATGAGACCAACACCCTGCTAGAGCAGCTGGACGGTATTCTGCTGACGGCGGAAGAGGCCGATACGTTCTCCGAGGACAGCGTCAATGAGATATTCCGTATCATGCACACGATCAAGGGCTCTTCCGCTATGATGGAGTTCAGCTCTCTGATGACGGTGGCCCACCGGATTGAGGATATGTTCTTCATCGTCCGGGAGAAGGGCATGGACGTAGTCCCTGAGACAACCCGGCCGGATCTGTTCGATATGCTGTTCCAGGCTGTGGACTTTTTCCGCGGCGAGATCGAGAAGGTGGAAAACGATGAACCACTCTCTCAGTCTATCGACCATATAGTTAATAAAATTAATAGCCTGATTGATAAAATTCAGGGCAATCCTTCCACCCCCGCCGCGGAGGCTCCCGCCGAGGCCGAGAGCGCTCCCGCCGGCGAACCCTCCGCCCCCCCTGTGGACGCGGTCAATCAGGACTACCCCTTCGGCATCCACGTCTTCTTTGACGAGGGCAGCGGGATGGAGAACCTGCGCGCCTTTATGCTCACAAACGGCGTAAAGGACTACTGTGGCGACTTCGTCACCTCCCCCGACAACGTGGAGAGCGACCCCTCCACCTCCGAAATCATTGCCGACCACGGCTTCCTGGTCTGGTTCCGCACCGCAGAGGACCGGGAGTGCGCCCTGCCCGCCGTGCAGGGCGGCGCCTCCGTCCGGGAGTACCAGCTGGTGGAAGCCGCCAAACCCGCCCCCGCCGTTGAGACGCCCGCGTCCACCCCCGCCAAGCAGCCCGCCTCCGCCAAGGCCGACGCCGCCCCGCCGCCGGCCGCCAAGGCCGCCGGCGGACAGCAGCACGCCAAGGAGAGCCTAATCAGCGTCAACCTGGCAAAGCTGGACCAGCTGCTGGCGGTGGTCAGCGAAATTGTCATCACCGAGTCCATGGTTACCTCCTCCCCCGACCTGAAGGGGCTGCGGCTGGACAACTTCACCAAGTCCGCTCGGGACCTGCGCAAGCTCACTGACGACCTTCAGGACGTGTCCATGTCCCTGCGCATGGTACCTGTGTCCGGCACCTTCCAGAAAATGAACCGCATTGTCCGGGATATGAGCAAGAAGCTGGGCAAGCGGGCCAAGCTCACCCTCATCGGCGAGGACACCGAGGTGGACAAGACCATTGTGGACGCCATCGGCGACCCCATCATGCACATCGTCCGCAACTCTATGGACCACGGCCTGGAGGAAAATGAGGCCGACCGCATCGCCGCCGGCAAGGACCCGGTGGGCGAGGTCATCCTGTCCGCCCGCCACACCGGCAGCGAGGTCATCATCGAAATCAAGGATGACGGTCAGGGGGTTGACACCCAGGCCGTGCTCAACAAGGCCATCCGCCAGGGCCTGGCCGCCCCCGACCACGAGTACACCCAGAAGGAAATCCTCAACTTCCTGATGATGCCCGGTTTTTCCACCAACACTGAGGTCACCGAGTACTCCGGCAGGGGCGTGGGCATGGACGTGGTCAAGAAAAACGTGGCCGATGTGGGCGGCACCGTCTCTATTTCCAGCGAATGGGGCAAGGGCATGACCACCACCCTGAAGATCCCCCTGACCATGGCCATCATGGACGGCATGGAGGTCTCTGTGGGCGGTTCTATGTTCACCATCCCCATCAACTCCATTCAGTCTTCTCTGAAGGTTACTGCCGAAGAGGTCATCCACGACCCCGCCCAGGGCGAGATGGTCAAGATCCGGGACAATTTCTACCCCATTATCCGGGCCAAGGAGCTGTTCTGCATGGATCAGGGCTGCGACAACATTGAGGACGGCATCCTCATGTGGGTGGAATCCGGTGAGCACTCCTACTGCCTGTTTGTAGACGAACTGCTGGGCGAGCAGCAGATCGTAGTGAAGCCCCTGCCCAGCTACATTAACAGCTTCAATGTCAAGACCTTCGGCATTACCGGCTGCAGCATCCTGGGCGACGGCAGCATCAGCATCATTCTGGACGTGACCAACGTATATACCGCCGCCCACAACGTCTATTAACCGGGGCGGAAGAAGGGAGAGTTAACTATGCCGAAAACCGAGGAATTAATGTTTGCGACCGAAGCTCAGATCGACGAGTACAACGACCAGCTGCCCGAGATCGCCACAGAGAAATACCTGATCTTTTCCTCCGACGGCCTGATGTACGGCATCAAGGCGGAACACGTAAAAGATATCAACACCGACTACACCATCACCTACCTCCCCCGGGTGCCCAGCTATGTGCGGGGCGTAATCAACCTGCGCGGGCAGATTGTTCCCATCGTAGATATCCGCCTGCGCCTTGGCAAAATGCCCCAGGACAGCTTCTGCTGCATTGTGGTAAACGTGGACGGCAGCGAGGTAGGCATTTTAGTGGATATGGTGGAACAGATGGTGGACGTCCCTCTGGAGTCTATCCTGCCCATTCCCACTAGCAGCGTCCAGGCCATGGTGTCCGGCATGTGTACACTGCCCGACGGTCACACCATGCTGGAACTTGACTGCGAGCAGTTGCTCCATGATTAATTTCACCATCAAAAGGGAGGGATTCTGAGATGCTCCAGACCATCTCGGATGAAGATTTCCGAAAGCTGACAAACTTCATCAAGGCCGAATACGGCATCACTTTGCAAGAAAAGCGGCAGCTGGTTACCAGCCGTCTGTCCACCTTAGTAACGGAGCAGGGATTTCATGACTTTTCCCCCTTTGTCGCCCAACTGCTGCGGGAGCGAAATCCCCAAAAAATGGAACTGGTACTAAACCGTCTGACCACCAATTACACGTTCTTCATGCGTGAGACCGAGCACTTTGATTTCTTTACCAAGGTCATCATGCCCGAATTGGTGCGCAAATACCAGAAGAAAAAATCCATTGCCATCTGGAGCGCCGGCTGCTCCAGCGGCGAGGAGCCCTACAACCTCACCATGTGCATCAAGGAATTCCTGGGCATGCAGGCCAGCCAATGGGATACCCGTATCCTGGCCACCGATATCTCCCAGCAGGCCCTGGCCAAGGCCAAGAAGGGTATTTATGAGCTGCCTGACACCGTTCCCGCCCTTTGGCGGAAAAAATACTTCAAACAAGTTGAGGGCAGCCGCTATGCCGTTACCCCCGAGGTGCGCAACAACGTAATTTTCCAGACCTTCAATCTGATGGACCCCATCAGGTTTCGGACAAAATTCGATGTGATTTTCTGCCGCAACGTAATGATCTATTTTGACCAGCCCACCAAAGATGCCCTGGTTCGCCGGTTTTATGACGCCACCAATCCCGGCGGCTATTTGATGATCAGCCATTCGGAGAACCTGAGCAAGGACGCCCCCTATGCCACGGTGGCTCCGTCCACCTTCCAGAAAAAATAATCCCCGTCCCGGCCCGGCAGACGGGTCAGGATGAGCTTGACCCTTGAAAAAGGAGCGCATGCACATGTTTCCGTCAAATAAAAAAATCCGCGTTCTGGTAGTGGACGACTCTGTCCTGGCCCGCACCATGATCTCCAACGGCCTGAGCGCCTCCCCCCGGATTGAGATTGCCGGCACTGCCATTAACGCCAAAGACGCCCGGGCCAAAATCGACCAGCTCAGACCCGATGTGATGACCTTGGACGTGGAAATGCCCGGTATGAACGGCATCGACTTTCTCAAGCAGCTGCTGCCCGCCGTCCCCCTGCCCGTCATACTGGTATCCTCCCTGGACCTGCGGGTGTTCGATGCCTTGTCCGCTGGCGCGGTGGACTTCGTCCGTAAACCAGAGCCGGGTCAAAATGAATCCTTTGTCCGCGCCCTCACCAGCAAGGTCATCTCGGCTGCCGGAGCCAAGGTCCGCCCCCGCCCCGGCGTCATCACAGCCGCACCCAGGACCGCCGCAGCCCCTGTTGGCGGAGCGCGCGTGCCCACTACCGGCAGCAAGCCCCTCCTTCCAGCCCCTCCGCTACTGGGCGGCCGCCCCTCCCTGGACGCCACGATCATCGCCCTGGGGGCTTCCACCGGCGGCACCGAAGCCACGCTGGAGGTAATGAAGCGCCTGCCTGCCGACATTCCCGCCATGCTCATCGTTCAGCACATGCCCACCGGCTTTACCCAGATGTACGCCGACCGGCTCAACCGCTTGTGTCATATGGAGGTCCGGGAGGCTAAAAACGGCGATGAGCTCCACCGCGGGCTAGCCCTGTTGGCCCCGGCGGACTACCAGATGCGCATTGTCCGCTCCGGGATGAAGTACACCGTGAGCTGCATGCCCGGGGAAAAGGTCAGCGGCCACCGCCCCTCGGTAGACGCGCTGTTCTTTTCTATGGCGGAGCAGGTCAAATGCAAGATGGCCGGCATCATCATGACCGGCATGGGCCGAGACGGCGCCGACGGCCTGCTAAAAATGCGTCAGGCCGGGGCCTACACCATCGGCCAGGACAAGGAATCCAGCGTGGTATACGGCATGCCCATGGTGGCCTACAATATTGGCGCTGTCCAAATCCAGGGTTCCTGCGAGGACATCGCGGGCATCCTGCTGCGCCAGCTGCAAAGATGGTAGCATCCGTTCCGAATAAATAAGCCCAAGGCCGGCACTTCATTCGAAGTGCCGGCCTTGGGCTAAACAACCGAAAAAGTTCATCCGCTCAGGCGGCAGTTGGTGATTGCTACGCCTCTGTTCCAGCTTAAACCCCAGCCTCTATGTCCCGGACAAGGGGCGGAATTTGGGAGATCATGTTGTCTAAATCTTCAAACATTGCGCTTTTCGTGGTGCCCAGCTGGCTCGTGGCCTCAATATGCTTGACAACCTCCTGATACCGGTCCTTGATTTGATCGAAAAACTGGCACAAGATCCGCAACTCCTGCTGGGACGCTTCAATCACATGGGCAATCCCAGTCTGCACGGATGTCGCCCCCTCCGCTGCCGCCGTTATTTTTTCAAAGCTTCCTTCTGTCTGGGACACGATGTCAAGATTCTGGTTCAGGGTCTGCTTGGAGGTTGAAATGCTTTCGCTGAGCTCGTTGGCGCGCACCTCCACCTCATTCACGCCACTGTCCACCTCGCCTGCCAGCGACTGGATTTCCCCCGCCAGCTGCTTGACCTGAGCGGCCACCACCGCAAAGCTCCGCCCCTCGGCGCCCGCCCTGGCCGCCTCAATGGACGCGTTAATGGCCAAAATATTGGTTTGTTCCGCGATGGATACAATTTTACTCATGGACTGCTGAATTTCCCTGATCGCGCCCTCCAGGTGGGAAAAGGTTTCTGCCATGGTGTCGTAGGACTTCTGCACCTGCGTGGAGGTCTGTTCCAGCGCTGCCATCTGCCCCCTGGCCTCAGACACCGACTGCCCGATCTCCTCCCGCACACAGCCGAACTGCTCCGCCGTCTCATTGATGTTGGAAAACGACTCGCCCAAGTTCTGAAGCTTTACCTGGAACTGGTCCCCCTCCTTCAACACTCCGCCAAAGGAGGTGCCGATCCGGTTTAATTCCCAAAGGGAGGCAACTTCCTTTTTGACCAGTTCCTTTTGATATTCTTTTAAACTGCCCGCTATATGTAGCACCGGGTAGAGGCTCTTTTTTTCCTGAACCAGATCGGGCTGCCGCTTCTTCCTTCGTAGCAACATAGCTGTTCACTCCTTTATTCAAAAACGACGCAAGTCATGGATTGGTTGACAAAGCGGTTGTTGTAGTGCTCCCCATATCCCACAAAGCCGACATGATTGCCAAGGGCGGCCATGTCGTGCAGATAATTCCGCATATAGCCCTGCTCAGAGAACAGTTTATAGCGAAACAGACAGTTCACCGAGAAAACAGCAGACCGGCGGGGAAAATCCTGGGTGATTTGCCGGATGGTATCTTGCACGATGGCCCGGTAGTCGCCCAGCTCCAGCAAAATAAGCACGTCGGAGTCGTTTACCTGGCGGAAACAGGCCAGCGCGCTGCCTTGAACCTCCTTGATGGAAATGATGCAGGTGTCGTCCCCATTCAGCTTACCAAAGGGATTTTGGAACGTCCTGGTAAGAATCTCCTGATCGGTTACATGCAGAATGTCCTGGTAGACCTGCTTAGCGCTTTTTCCGTTCAATGCACCCAGGATGTAATTGGCACGATCGGTATTGGAGGCCACAAAACGATAATTCCCCAACTGGTGGTAGATGTTCTCCTTATAGGTTTTTACCCGGCCATTCTGGTTGCGCACCAGGGCATAAGCCACTGCATCCTGGTAGATCCGCCCGTTTGCGGACACCCGTCCCTGGTCGCTGGTCCCGCCCACCAGGGAGATTCCCCGTTTGCGCAGGGCGGTATAAATGGTAGTAAGGACGCAGGCGTCATTTCCGGAACAAAAATCAATGCAGACGGTATCCCGGCTGGAGCCGCCCAGCCCCTGCATATCCTTCTCCAGGCGCTGTATATATTTCACTGGCATGGTGGACACCTGCTCCAGCACATTGGCGGCGGCAGTTACCCCGTCAGAAAACGCGACGACCCCGACGCCGTGCTCCACTATGTCAGCTTGATAACTCATCCCGATACACCCGATGCTGGGCACGCCGGGGAAATGGCCCTCCAGCGCCGCCACATGCTCCTCAAACTGGTCGCTGTTGGACAATAGCATAATAAACTGCGGGTTATAGAGACCTTGTAGCGCCTCATTCAGATTTCCACGCTGACTCATGCCAAAAAACTGCTTCATGCTGTTGCCTCCTCATATCACTTATCTTAATGTTTCATTATATTGTAAAAACGCCAGTGTGTCAATATTAGCCAGTCATGCCAATTTAAAAATGCGCCATGCTTTCCCGCAGTCCCGCCCAACGCTCACTGTTAATAAACGCCATTGGGGGACGCTCCTTGTTCTGAAGCGTCCCCCAATAAACAGCGCTGTTTTTACTGCTCCGGCTGTGGAAAAACGATCCCGCTTACGCTTACGTTGACGGCGGCGACCTCCAGCCCGGTCATAGACTCAATCGCGGTCTTCACCGCCTCCTGCACGGCCTTTCCCATCTCCGGAATGGTGTGGCCGTAAGCCATGAGGACGGACATGGCAACTACCACCTTCTCTTCCTCCAGCTTAATGTGGACGCCCCTGGCCGCGTTCTTCTTGCTCGGGTTGGTCAGGCTGCTGACTCCCTCCACCTCCAGTGCGGCGGCGGCGGAAATGGCCGCAAGCACCTCCTCAGAGATGTGAATGTTGCCCAGCTCGTCTGTGCGGGAGACGTAATCCTTGCTTTCGCCCATTGTATTACCACTCCTGTTTCCAGTTTTCAAACGGTTATGGTTATTTTACCACACTTCTTCCCGTTTGACAACTGTGGAGGAAAAAAACTTTACTCCACCTCGATAATGTGAATCTGATCCGCCGTAAACCCGGCAGTCTGCTTCACCACATCCACAATTTTGGCGGTATCCGCCTCAGTCAGCCCGCCCTCGGGCGCGGAGACGGCCAGGGACAGAGCGTCCTCCCCGATAAAGGCCACGCAATCCGCATAGCCCTTGGCCACCACCAGATTCTCAATTTGGGCCTCGGTGACCGTGTAATCAGCCATAGTCTGGATATTGTCGTTAAGCTGATTCTTTACCGCCTCATCCGCGTCTTCCCGGGCCGCGGCGTCCTGAAGCAGGGACAGGGCGCTGTCCCGGGCCTGCTGCCGGTTCAGCCGGGCTGTGGCAAAGTAGGCGCTGCTGCCTGTTCCGGCCTCCCCGTCGGGCTGAACGTCCCCACCGGTCTGCGCGTCCCCGGCGCTGCTGCCCTCCGCCGTCCCCGCGGCCGCAGAGCTGCCACCGTTCACCAGCGGGTCCTGGGTCTTTCCGCCTACCATAGTGGACTGCCCCAGCGTCTTACCCGCGTCAGTACCGGCCTCCTTGCTGTAGTTCCAGTTCAAATACACTGCCGCGCATACAAACAGGGCAATTGCCGCCACCACTGCATTTCGCTTCCACAGCTGTGACCAGTCGTTCTTCTTCGTCCTCATGATAATTCCTCCTCAATTTTTCGTCCCCCATAGGGGCAGTCCTCCCCTCCATCGGAGGCTTTTGTACCCTTTTGTCATCCTCCGGCGCACACGGAGATCCGGTCCGCCCCCAGGCCGGTCAAGGCGGACACTGCCTGGATCAGTTTCAGGCGCACCTGGGCGTCTCCCCCGCCCGGGCAGACGATGAGCGCGCCCCGAAACTGGGGGGCCACCGTCTGAAGGGGGACCACATCCTGCTGGCCGGAGCCCCTGCCCACCGTAACCACCGTGCTGGAACCGCCGCCTCCGCCGTCCCGGTCCTGGTTATGGGCCAGCACCTGACGGCTACCGCCGTCCAGAGTGAGCACCACCCGCGCCTCCCCCGCGCCCTCAATTCTGGAGAGGGTGCGCTCCAGCTTGGCCTCAAAGGCCCCCAGGTCAAAGGCCTCCTCTTCATGGGCATCCGCCTGGGGGCTGTCCCGGCCCCCGGAGGGCAGCAGAAGCAGCACCGCCCCCACCGCCATCACCAACACCACATATATGTACCTCCCCAGCGCCCCCTTCCACCGTTGGGCCGCCTCGGGCCACTTCCATTTCACGGCATTTCCTCCTCATTTTTGTAAATCTGCTCTGTATCCGGGACGCCCAGGTTCTCCGAAATGATCCGCCTCAGCATTCCCTGGACATCCGCCGTCATGGGTCCGGCCACCTCCGTCCGGACGGGCAGGTACAGACCGTCATCAGACAGCCGGCACTCCACCCGAGCGGTACAGTCCAGCCCCAATTCTGCCGCCTTGTCCACAATATATGCGGCGCATTCCTCTTCTATGATTCCTTTCATCTGCGTGTTTACCGCCTCCTCCAGTTCGCTTTTCCGGTCACGGGCAGAAGCCAGGCATCCGTCCAGCCAGCGCTGGCCGGCGCCCACGTCCAGGCTGGCGAAGGGAGACACAATGGTCCCTATGAGCACCAGTCCGCACACCAGCTTCCCAACCCGCTTCACAGCCCCCCGAGGCATAAGGGCATCCGCTGCCGCGCACAGCAGAGACACTGAAATCACGGCCAGCAGCCAGCCCCGCACCGCCCCCATCACGGTGTCACCGCCGACATGGCGGACACCAGGCTCACCAGCAGCACCAGCGCGGCCGCCCCGGTCATGCCCAGCACCAGCCCGAAGGCAGAGCCGATGGCGTCAATGAGCCCGGACAGCTTGGGCTGGGCCACAGTGGCGCACAGGGCGGCGGCAATCTTGTAAACCAGGTATTGGATGGCCAGCCGCAGGAAGGGCGTGATGCACACAGCCAGTACCACCAGCAGCCCCACCAGCCCCACCGTCCCCCGCAGGGCTCCCGCCCCGGCCAGCACCGATTCGGAGGCGTCGGCCAGAATCCCCCCCACCACCGGGATAGCCCGGGAGATGGCAAGCTTGGCGGCTTTGACCGCCGCGGCGTCCACACTGCCCGCGATGGCCCCGCTGGCCGTCAGGTAGCCCACAAAAGCCAGCAGCAGGGCGGTCAGGAGGAAGGTAACGGTACTTTTCAGCAGTCCCGCCACCTTCTGCAGCCCCGGATTGCCCACAGCGGCGTGGGCGCAGCTCACCGCCACAAACGCATAGACCAGAGGGACCAGCAGCCGGTCCATGGCTGTGATGAGCAGCTGGGAGAACAGCACTGTGGCCCCCTGCCGGGCGGCTGCGGCACTCACCGAACCGGCAGCCGCCGTCAGCACCGCCATGACAGGCAGCAGCAGAGAGGAAAAGCCCTCCATTTTGCCCAAGGTATCCCGGCCCAGGCCAATCATTGCGGCCATGTCCGTCATGGTCAGGGCGGTAATGGCCAGCACCCCGGCAATGGTTACCGCCTGAAAGCCGTCCCCCTCCCCCGCCTTGGCGCTCTCGGCCAGGGAGCAGAGCAGAACAACCACAACGAGCTTCATCGCAGTGGCAAGGCTTGTCCGGAACAGCTCTCCAACCTGCCCCAGAGCGTCGGCAAAGAGATTGGACAGGCCCTGGTCCAGGGTCGCGTCCCGGTCTATGCCGCAGCCCTCCGCCGTCTCCCAGATCTGCTCCAGCCCGGGGACGGCCAGCTCCGCCCCTAAAGCCGGGAGGGCGCACAGAAGGGCCAAGGTACAAAAAATCAGCACTCGTCTCATGTCAGCAGCTCCCCCATCAGCTGGGCCACCGCCTGTATCAGAGGCAGGGCCACCAGCAGGGCCAGTACGGCCCCAGCCGTCTCTACAAAAGCGGCCACGCCCCCCTCCCCCGCTGACCGGCACAGCTCCACCGTAAGCTTGGTGAGAATGGACAGGGCTACCGTCTTGACCACCGGCTCCAGCAGCGCCTCAGACAGCCCCGCCTGTTGGGCCAGCTCCTCCATCAGCGCCACAATCGCTCCCAGGCCGCTGGCCACCAGAGAAAGCATCCACAGCCCCGCAGCCAAAACCAGCAGCAAGGCCAACTCCGGGGTGTTCTTCTTCAGCACCGCGCTGAGTACCACCGCCGTCACCCCTACTGCGGTCAGCTTCGCCATGGCCTCCATCACAGCCCAAACAGGTCTTTCACCAAGTCAAACAGGTTGGCAATCTCCTGAACCACCATCATCAGCACCACCACCAGCCCCGCCAGCGTAGTCATCATGGCCTGTTCATCCCGTCCCGCCCGGCTCAGCACCTGGTTCAGCACCGCCACCAGAATCCCGATGGCCGCGATTTTGAAAATCAGATCAACTTCCATAAAAAATGCCCCTCACAGCAGCAGAATGATTAGGAACGCCCCTCCGGATAAGCCCAGGGCCTGGTAAACCTTTCCCTTGCGTCTGCTGTCCATCTCCATGCTGGCGGACATCTCAGCCAGCTGGCGGCGGACGGCGGACAGTGCTTCCCGTTGGCGCTCCGCCTCACAGCGGCCCAAGATATCCCCCAGCGGGGCAAGGACAGCCTGTCCCTCCGAAGGCAGCTCGGCCCGCTCTTGTACCAACCGCCGCCACAGCGCTGGAAAGCCCTCCCGGTCCAGGTTGTCCAAGCCATGGAGGCAGCCCTCAAACAGCGCCCGGGCCGGGCCCTCGCCACAAGCGGCCCCCCGCTCCAACAGGCGGGGCAGGGGCGGGGCGGTCAGCTCCAGCTCCCGCTCCAGCACGGCCAGCCCCGCTCCCATCCGGCGCAGCGACCGAACCCGGCGCTGCAGATTTGCCGCCGCCTGAAACCCCAGAAAAGCTCCTCCCGCCGCGATCAGGGCAGCTCCCAAAACCTGAATCATCACTACCTCAGCTCCTCTACTGTGTAAACCCGCCGCTCCCCCTCCCGGCGGATGTGGATCAAACGATGAAACAGCCCCTCCTCCAGCAGCGGGCGGTACAGCGGGCGCCGCTCCAAATCGGCCCGGCCCTCCCCGTGTGCGGTTGCCAACAGGATAACTCCGCAGCCCGCCGCGGCGGTCAGGGCCTTTATATCCTCCGGCGCGGTGATCTCGTCCACCGCCAGCACCTGGGGGTTCATGGCCCGAAGCAGGAGCATCAGCCCCTGGGCTTTTGGACAACCCTCCGCTACATCGGTGCGCCGCCCTACCTCCAGCTGGGGAACACCGTTATACAGCGCCGCCACTTCCCCCCGCTCGTCAGCCAGGGCCACCCGGAGGGGCATGCACCCCTCCCCCTCCGACACCGACCGGATCAAGTCCCGCAGAAGGGTGGTCTTGCCCAGGCCGGGCGGGGCGAGAACCAATGTGGACGCAAGCCGCCCGCCCGGGCACAGCCCACTCAGCACCGGGGCGGCCGTCCCCCTCACCTGCCTGGCAATGCGCAGGCTGGCGGAGGAGATGGCCCGCAGGGCGTGAATTTCACCCCCCCGCAGATTGACCGTACCGCACAAGCCTACGCGATGGCCTCCCTCCACAGTGAGATAGCCCCGGCGGATTTGATCCAGTACCGCGTGGAGGGAGGCCTGGCTGGCAATCTCCACCAG
Source organism: uncultured Bacillota bacterium (assembly GCA_947383275.1). Lineage (GTDB taxonomy): Bacteria > Bacillota > Clostridia > Oscillospirales > Oscillospiraceae > Lawsonibacter. The sequence goes on along the minus strand of CANDCW010000009.1, from coordinate 7,208 downwards.
GCGTTCCAGCTCCGGCGGCTCTACCGGCGTGCCGCCCAAGGGGCGCTCCGCCCCCTCCATCACCGCCGTCATGGGCCAGCCCGCCCGGAGGCGCAGCTCCTCCGTCCGGACACGGTCCTCCTCTGGAACGGACAGCGCCTCCTCCCGCAGGCGCGGGGGCAGTACCCTCACTGCTTGTACATAGCTCTCCGCCGCTGTCATTTGTATCATACCGCTCACCAGCCTTTGTCCCATCCTATGAGGACAAGCCGGGCGTTATGACAAAAAAACGCCGGGGACTCAAATCGTCCTCCGGCTCATGGAAACAATGGCTATGTTCTCCTCAAGAAATCACTAAACGCCTTCAAATCTTTTTTTGTCTCCTCCGACAGTTGATTGTACTCCTGATCCGTAATCGCCCCCTCCAGGGCGTATAGGTGCACCAGGCAGACATTGGGAAAGGTCTCTTTTACCCGAAAATACGCCTGTTTGGCGCCTGTTTCCCTCAGCTTCTCCGGGGAGTCTATCCCCACAGCGGCAAGTTTGCGGGCCATTTCCCCGCCAATATTTCGCATGGACGTCAGCTCAGACATACTTTTTCCTCCTCAATTGGGTTGTGTTTCCATTTTACCATAGGGCCGGAGGGCCCGTCCCCGTGATATTTCACAAATTCCCCGCTGTTTCCGGGGCGCAATCAGGAAATACGGAAAAAAGAGCGGGTGAGAATTGAAATTTTAACTTCACTGTGATAAACTGTCAAAGAACAAATTGGGAGGGATACTTCATGATTCAGAAATGGAACGTGGCCATCCCGGAGCTCACCGGAAACGAAACCCGGGGAGTCTATCTCTATCTGCCCGGCTCCTACGACTGGGAACCGGAGCGGCACTATCCGGTGCTCTACATGTTTGACGGCCATAACGTCTTTTTTGACTCCGACGCCACCTATGGCAAGAGCTGGGGCTTGGGAGAGTATTTGGATGCCTGTGAAGTACCGCTCATTGTGGCCGCTGTGGAATGCAACCACCACCCTGACAACGGGCGGCTGTCGGAGTATTCGCCCTACGCCTTCTACGAACCCGACTTCGGCCACGTCACAGGCCGGGGGAACATCACCATGGACTGGTTTGTCCACACCTTCAAGCCTCAGATTGATCGGAAGTACCGCACACTGCCCGACCGGCAGCACACCTTTATCGCGGGCAGCTCTATGGGTGGGCTAATGAGCTTGTACGCCCTATTGGAGTACAACCATGTCTTTTCCCGGGCTGCGGCCCTGTCCCCCTCTCTGTGGGTTGCCCCCGACCGCCTGGCCCGGCTGGTGCGGGGCGCGCAGGTGCGGTCTGACACCGTCTTGTATATGGACTACGGCTCCCGGGAGCTGGGCAACCACGAGCTGATGCAGGGGCAGTTTGCCCGGGTCGTCAGCCAGCTTCTCACCCGCGGGGTAAAGCTCACCTGCCGCATTGTCCCTGGCGGCGACCACTGCGAGGCCAGCTGGGAGAAGCAGATTCCCTTCTTTATGGAAACGCTGATGTATGAGCTGGACACTTGAACGCTGTCTCCCGGCCGGCAGGCGGGAGCCATTATAGGGAGGAAAAAATGAAGACACAGTATATCAAGGACTACAGCCCCTCTCTGGGGCGGGACATGGAGTGCCAGGTCTATGGCCACGCGGGCCGGCCGGTACTCTATATTCCCTGTCAGGACGGCCGCTTCTTCGACTTCGGCGACTTCCACATGGCCGCAGCCCTGGCCCATTTCATCGAGTCCGGACAGATCATCGTCTTTTCCATCGACACTATGGACAAGGAGACCTGGTCCGACAAAAACACCGATCCATACTGGCGGGCCCGCCGCCACGAGCAGTGGATGGACTACCTCACCAAGGAGATGGCCCCCTACATTCTGGACCGGACCCAGCAGCCGGGCATTATCTCCTTCGGATGCAGCCTGGGCGCTACCCACGCCGCCAACCTCTACCTCCGCCGGCCCGACTTATTCAACGGAATGCTGGCCCTCAGCGGTATCTACAACGCCGATTATGGCTTTGACGGCTATATGGATGAGGTGGTCTATCAAAACTCCCCTGTCCACTATATGGCCAACCTGCCCCAGGACCACCCCTATATCGACCTGTTTAACAGCCAGCGCGCCGTCATTTGCGTGGGCCAGGGCGCCTGGGAGCGTCCGGAAACCACCCGTCAGATGGCCGACATTTTTTACCGGAAGGGCATTCACACCTGGGTGGATTTCTGGGGCCATGACTGCGTACACGATTGGCCTTGGTGGTACAAGCAGGCACGCTACTTCTTCCCTTGGCTGCTGGGCGGCGAACCCGGACAATAAACCGACAAAGAGAGTGTGTGAGAACCATGAAAAACGCGATCTTCATTTCCCCCAACTTTCCTACCAACTACTGGCAATTCTGCCGGGAGCTGAAAAACAACGGCATAAATGTACTGGGCATCGGAGATCAGCCCTATAATGAGTTGTCCGGCGAATTAAAGGGCAGCCTGAATGAGTACTACAAGGTAGATTCTTTGGAGGACTATGATGCGGTCTACCGGGCGGTAGCTTTCTTTATCCATAAATACGGCCGGATCGACTGGCTGGAGTCCAACAACGAATACTGGCTGGAGCGGGACGCCGCCCTGCGCACCGACTTTCACATCGCCAGCGGCTTCCAAACCGAGGACATTCCCCGGATCAAGTACAAGTCTAGGATGAAGGAATATTACCAGGCTGTGGGAATTCCTACTGCCCGATACCACCTGGTGGACAATCTGAAAAACTGCCGGGCCTTTATCAAAGAGGTAGGCTACCCCGTGGTTGTCAAGCCAGACAACGGCGTGGGGGCGTCGGACACCCACAAGCTGTCCAGCCTAAAGGAACTGACCGCCTTCCTGGATGCGAAAAATCCCGACGCTACCTACATCATGGAGGAGTTTATCCACGCCGAGGTCAACTCCTACGACGCCATCATCGACTCCAAAGGCGAGCCCATCTTTGAGACGGGAAATGTCACCCCCATGTCGATTATGGACATTGTCAACGAGGAGGACAACTCCATCTACTACATTGTCAGGGACCTCGCCTCCGATATCCGCAAGGCCGGCCGGGCCACCGTAAAGAGCTTCGGCGTAAAGAGCCGTTTCGTCCACTTCGAATTCTTCCGCCTCACTCAGGACCAGGAGGGAATGGGCAAAAAGGGCGATGTGGTGGCCCTGGAGGTTAATATGCGCCCCTGCGGCGGATTTACCCCGGACATGATGAATTTTGCCAACTCCACCAACGTATACAAGATCTGGGCGGACATGATCGCCTTTGACCACTCCACCTTGGAAACCGGCGAACACGCCTTCTGTGCTTTTGCCGGACGCCGGGATGGCAAACCCTTTGTCTACGACCATGAGGCCATTATGAAAAAGTACGGCGGACAGATGAAGATGGTGGGCCGCATTCCCGACGTCCTGGCCGACGCCATGGGCAACCAGATGTACGTGGCCACCTTCCCCACCCAGAAAAAGCTGGATAAATTTTATTACGACATTCTCCTTTGCAAAGAGCAGTAAAAAAGTACCGCCTGAATGCTCAGGCGGTGCTTTTTTACTGTTCCGGCCTCCTAATTACCTCAAATTGGGCATTTTTGTCGATATATTCGTCAAACATGACGCCCTGGGACAGCACGTCCCAAAATGCGCGCTGAATCCCATAGACGGTAACCCCATACCGGTATACGCCCGCAATGAAATTGTCATAGTGCCGGTTGTCGCCGCAGGAAATCAGTTTGGCGTCCTTCTCGTGGTCCAGCTTCACATCCGTAACCTTGCTGTCTCCTGGGCACGCGGAGCTGACATAGAAGGTCTTTGCCTCAAACCCGCTGCCGTTCCAGCCGCAGACCAGGCTGAACACATCGCACTCACCCTGCTCCGCCATCTCCCGGTGCCGCTCAGAAACCTTACCGAACACAACCTCCAAGCTGTCCGGACAGTCCTCTTTCAAGGTAAAATCCACATTCAAGTAGTCCTGAAACAAGTAATAGTTGTCCTCCACCGCCCCTGACAGGCCAATGATGACATCTTTATTCACCTTGAAAATCTTTCTGAAATTGTGCAGCACACCGCCATTACTCAGGTTCAGCTGTTGCTCCCCGCAGACAAACGCAAATTTGTCGCATATGACCGCTTGCACTAAACTCATGGCCGCTCCTTTCCTTCCGATAAAAGACGGTACTGCCCGGCTCATCCAGGCAGTACCATCTTTCATAGCGGAACTGTTACGCCTGTGCCGGCGCTCCCCCGCCAAAGGCTTCGATGGCGTGGGCAGTCTCGGCCCGCTTCTCCTCAATAGCCTCCTTCAATATCATGTCCTTCACCTTCATAAGCCGGATGGTGTTGGCGCGTTCGTTTTCGTCCAGCTTCATGGTGATATACTTGATATTGGCCTGCATCTCGGGGATCTTGACATATTCCAGGGCATTGACGCGGCGGCGGGTCTTTTCAATTTCCTCCGCCAGCAGCTGGGAGGTCTTTTCTACCTCCGCCAGCCGCAGCATATCGCTGAAGACACGGGAAAGCGCGTCCACCGCGTCGTCCAGCTCGCCGCTGGTCTGGGCAAAGCCATAGGGATAGACCTCACCGGGATCCTGGCTGCTGGTGCGGAATTGATACTGGGGCACATCCACCGACATAATATTCTGGAACGTCATGTCCAGCTCCACCGACTGCTTGGGGTAGAGCAGGGACTGCTCCAGCATCTCCGGCGACATAAGGGCGGCGGCCACGGTAAAGGCGCCATGGGCCCGCATCAGGCCCTCCTCCACCCGCTTGCGGAGGGCGCGGTTCTCCCGCACCACGTCCATGAACTGTTTCATCAGCTCGTCCCGCTTGTCCTTTAGAAGCTTGTGGCCCCGTATCGACGTTCTAAGGCGGTTTTTCAGCCGGTTCAGCTCCTGTCGGGTGGGGTTGATTGTTGTGGAAGGCATTTATACCCCCCCTTGATCCTTCTTGGGCAGATACTTTTCGATCAGCTCGGGCTTAATCCGCTTCAGCTCGCTGGTAGGCAGGATGGACAGCAGCTCCCAGCCCAAATCCAGCGTCTCAAAGATGGAGCGGTTTTCGTCCGTTCCCTGGGAGACATACCGGCGCTCAAACTCGTCGGCGAACTTGGCGTAGAGCAGGTCCGTGGGAGACAGCGCGGCCTCACCCAGAATGGACATCAGTTCTTTGTTCTCCTTACCGGTGGCGTAGGCGGCGAAGAGCTGGTTCATGGTGTTGGCATGATCCTCGCGGGTCTTGCCCTCGCCGGTGCCCTTGTCCTTCAGGCGGGACAGGGAGGGCAGCACGTCTACGGGGGGATTGATGCCCTTGCGGAACAGCTCGCGGGACAGGATGATCTGGCCCTCGGTGATATAGCCGGTCAGGTCGGGAATGGGGTGGGTCTTATCGTCCTCGGGCATGGTAAGAATGGGGATCATGGTAATGGACCCCTCCTTGCCCACCTGACGGCCCGCGCGTTCATAGAGGGTAGCCAGGTCGGTGTACAAGTAGCCGGGGTAGCCGCGGCGGCCCGGGACCTCCTTCTTGGCGGCGGATACCTCACGCAGGGCTTCGGCGTAGTTGGTGATGTCGGTAAGGATGACCAGAACGTGCATCCCCTTCTCGAAAGCCAGATACTCTGCGGCAGTAAGGGCCATACGCGGCGTGGCGATACGCTCAACGGCGGGGTCATTGGCCAGATTGGTAAACAGGACCGTTCGGTCAATGGCGCCGGTACGGCGGAACTCCTGGACGAAGAACTCCGATTCCTCAAAGGTAATGCCGATGGCGGCGAAGACCACGGCGAAGTTGGAGGCGCCGTCCAGCACCTTGGCCTGGCGGGCAATCTGAGCAGCCAGGGCGGAGTGGGGCAGGCCGGACCCGGAGAAAATGGGCAGCTTCTGGCCGCGGACCAGGGTGTTCAGGCCGTCGATGGTGGAGATACCCGTCTGAATAAACTCGTTGGGGTAGTTCCGGGCGGCGGGATTCATGGCCAAGCCGTTGATATCCCGGTACTCATCGGCCAGAATGGCGGGGCCGCCGTCAATGGGCTGGCCCATACCGTTGAAAACCCGGCCCAGCATGTCGCCGGAGACGGCCAGCTGAAGGGGGTGACCCAGGAAGCGAATTTTAGAGTCGGCCAGGTTGATACCGGCGGAGGACTCGAAGAGCTGAACCACGGCGGAGTCGCCGTTGACCTCCAGCACCTTACAGCGCCGGACGGTGCCGTCGGTGAGCTCAATTTCGGCCAGCTCGTCGTAAGTGACGCCCTGGACCCGGTTGACCACCATCAGAGGACCGGAAATTTCCTGAATGGTTTTATATTCACGAATCACGCTTCATCCTCTCCCTTCTCGGCGATGGCCGCGATCTGCTCCTCCATCTCCTTGTCAATGGCGTCGTAGGCGCCGCGGTACTCATCGGCCCTGACCGACTTGGCACGTCCGATCTTCTCCCGCACAGGAATGGAGAACAGGTCATTGAGGCTGCCGCCCTTGTCGGAGGCGTCCCGGCACAGGTCCTCGTAGCGGCGGATCATGGCCAGCATCCGGGCCTGGCGGTCGTACTCGGAGTAGGAGTCGATGTCCACAAAGGAGTTCTGCTGGAGGAAGTCCTCCCGGAGCATCTTGGCGATCTCCAGGGTGATCTGGTCCTTGGCGGACAGGGAGTCCTTACCCACCAGCTGGACGATCTCGTTCAGGTTGGCCTCCTCCTGGAGGGTGGACATGGCCCACTCCCGGTTGATCAGGAAGTCCTTGCCCAGATTCTCATCGTACCAGGGGCGCAGGGAGTCCAGATACAAGGTGTGGGAGGTCAGCCAGTTGATGGCGGGGAAGTGGCGGCGGTAAGCCAGGGAGGCGTCCAAGGCCCAGAATACCTTGACGATCCGCATGGTGGCCTGGGAGACGGGCTCAGACAGGTCGCCGCCCGGAGGGGAGACCGCGCCCACGGCGGTCAGGCTGCCCCGGCGGTCCTCATCGGAGCCCAGGCAGGAGACGGAGCCGGCCCGCTCGTAGAACTGGGCCAGGCGGGAGGACAGGTAGGCGGGGTAGCCCTCCTCGCCGGGCATCTCCTCCAGACGGCCGGACATCTCGCGCAGGGCCTCGGCCCAGCGGGAGGTGGAGTCGGCGATAACGGCCACGGCGTAGCCCATGTCCCGGAAGTACTCGGCGATGGTGATGCCGGTGT
>CANDCW010000008.1 GCA_947383275.1 uncultured Bacillota bacterium | reverse complement strand
GCGGAGAGGACAAAGCGATATCTGCCGCAGAATTTAAAGCGAGGTATGGTATGAAAATTTTAGTTTTGGCGGGCGGGCTGAGTCCGGAGCGCAATGTGTCGCTGTCCTCGGGGGCTATGGTGTGCCAGGCCCTGCGCGGACAGGGGCACCAGGCGGCGCTGATGGACCTATACTTTGGGCTGGATGGGGCCCTGTCTGGAGAGAACTTGTATGTCGCCCCCATCCCGGAGGCGTTCAAACGGGTGGCGCGGGAGGCGCCGGATCTGGAGCAGGTAAAGGCCAGGCGGGGCGGGGACGATCCGTCCGCCATTGGGCCCGGGGTGCTGGAAATGTGCGCCAAGGCGGACGTGGTTTTCCTGGCCCTCCACGGCGCCTGCGGCGAGGACGGCCGCATCCAGGCCGCGCTGGATCTGCTGGGCGTGCCCTACACCGGTTCGGGCTGCCTGGGCTCGGCCATTGCCATGGATAAGGACCTGACCAAGCGCCTGGTGGCGGACAAGGTGACCACCCCAGGCTGGGAGACGGTCACTGTCACAGAGGAGAATCTGGACGAGTTGACGGGGCGGATCAAGCTCCCCGTAGTGGTAAAGCCTATCGGCAGCGGCTCCTCCATTGGGGTGTACATCGCCAAAGACCGGGCGGAGCTGAAGCGGGCCCTGACTGAGAATATCAGGCTGGGGGGGCGCACCGTAATTGAGGAGTACATCAGGGGCCGGGAGGTTCAGGTTGCGGTGCTGGGAGATAAGGCGCTGCCCTCAATCGAGATTATCCCCAAGGAGGGCTTTTACAACTACGCGAACAAATATCAGCCCGGCGCGGCCCATGAGGTGTGTCCCGCCCGCATCCCCAAGGAGTGGGAGAAGGCTGTGGGCGAAGCGGCCCTTGCCGTGTTCCAAACGATCGGACTGTCTGTATACGCCCGGGCTGATTTTATCGTCACGCCGGAGGGCACCCCCTACTTTCTGGAGATCAATACCCTGCCCGGCATGACGCCCACCAGTCTGGTGCCCCAGGAGGCGGCTGCGGTGGGGCTGGACTACGGCAAGCTGTGCGAGACCATCATCCAATTATCGTTAGCGGCCCGGAAGGAAGGTCTGTAAATGGAAACAATTACATTGGCTCAGCTTCTGGAGGCGGTGGGCGGACGCTTGCTGGGAAGCTTTGACCGTTTGGACGCCCCCATCACCCTGGTGGAGACGGACAGCCGCTCCATACACCCGGGGACCCTGTTTATCCCCCTGGTAGGAGACCGGTTCGATGGCCACGCCTACATTAACTCTGCCCTGGAGGGTGGGGCGGCCGGCTGCCTTACCGCCCATGAGCGGGACCGGTACCTCCCCGGCAAGTTTTATGTGAAGGTGGAGGATACTGAGCGGGCGCTGGGTGACCTGGCCGCATGGTACAAAAACCGGTTTGCAATCCCCTTCATCGGTGTGACAGGCAGCGTAGGGAAAACAACCGCCAAGGACATGCTGGCCGCAGTATTGGGGATAAAATATAAGGTGCTCAAGACCGAAGGCAACCACAATAACAATGTGGGCATGCCTCTTACCCTGTTGGGGCTAAATTCCAGCCATCAGATTGCCGTGCTGGAAATGGGCATGGACAAATTTGGGGAGATCGACTACCTGGCGCATATTGTCGAGCCCGACGTGGGGGTTATTACCAATATCGGCGACGCCCACATTGAGCGGCTGGGCAGCCGGGAAAACATCTTTAAGGCCAAGTGCGAGCTGCTGCCCCACATCAAACAGGATGGCCTGCTTGTCTTGAACGGGGACGACACCCTGCTGGCCACCCTGCGGGAGACAGCGCCCGTCCCCGCTGTCTTCTGCGGCCAGGGGGAGGGGTGTGATTACCGGGCCCAGGTAACCGGCGGCGATGGCGTCAGCCATATCCACTGCCGCCTGACCACACCCAAGATGGATCGGGAGGTGAAGATTCCCGCCCTGGGCGATCATATGATCTACCCCGCCCTCATCGCCGCGGCGGTGGGAGAGCGGTTTGGCCTTACGCCTGACCAGATTGAGGAGGGGATCAACCAGTTTGTTCCCACCCGGATGCGGATGAATGTGCTGCGCCGGGCCTCGGAAATCACGATTTTGGACGATACCTACAACGCCAACCCCCAGTCTATGCGGGCGGCGATCAGCGTGCTGGCCGATAGCCGTGGGAGCAGGAAGGTTGCCGTATTGGGCGACATGATGGAGCTGGGGCCCTTTGCCCCCGCGCTCCACGCCGGTGTGGGGGAATACCTGGGCACTGTGGGCATTGACTGCCTGGTGGCGGTAGGCGACCTGGCCCGGTATATCGTGGAGGGGGCCCGCGATGCGGGCGTTGCGCAGATTATTCACTGTGCCAATCGGGAGGATGCCAAAGCTGTTCTGGCGCAGGTGGTGTGTCCGGACAGCACCGTGCTGGTGAAGGCGTCCCGAGGTATGAAGCTGGAGGAGCTGACTGCCAGGCTGCTGGAGCTGACAAAAGAAGTGTAAGCCCCTTACGTTTCTTGGAACAACCTGCACAGGTTTTGCCCAAAGGGCGGATAGAGGACGCCCCGCTCCGTGATGGCAGCGGTGAGCAGCTCATGGGGGGTTACGTCGAAGGACGGATTCCAGGTATGCACCTCTGCGGGGCCAGTCTGCACTCCGGCAAAGCTGGCCACTTCGCCGCCGTCCCGCTGTTCAATGGGAATGCGGCTCCCGTCCGGAATGCCCATATCGATTGTAGAGGAGGGTAGGGCGGTGTAGAAGGGGATGCCGTGGTGCTTGGCCAGCACGGCCAGGGAGTAAGTGCCGATCTTGTTGGCGAAGTCGCCGTTTGCCGCCATGCGGTCGCAGCCCACCACAACTAAGTCCACCTTGCCCTGGGCCATGAGACAGCCTGCCATATCGTCGCAGATAAGGGTGACGGGAATGCGGTCCTCCACCAGCTCATAGGCGGTGAGCCGGGCGCCTTGGAGCAGGGGGCGGGTTTCGTCGGCGTATACCATAGCGACCTTCCCCTGGGCGTGGGCCGCGCGGATGACGCCCAGCGCTGTCCCGAAGCCGCCGGTAGCCAGCGCCCCGGCGTTGCAGTGGGTCAGGATGCTGGCCCCCGCCGGAACCAGTTCCGCCCCAGCTTTGCCCATGGCGCGGTTCATCTCCACGTCCTCCCTGTGGATGGCCCGGGCCTCCTCCTCCAGGCGGGGCAGGTCGGGCCCGCAGGCCAGCCAGCATCGCTCCATCCGGTCCAGCGCCCAGAATAGATTCACCGCTGTGGGGCGGCTCTCCGCCAGCACCTGTTTGGCTTGCGCCATTTTGGCGGCGAAATCCGTCTCACCGGCGTGTTCCTGGGCGGCCAGCACCATAGCGTAGGCCGCCGTTACGCCAATGGCGGGCGCGCCCCGGACCACCATCGACCGAATGGCCTGGGATACCGGCCGGTATTCCGTGTACCGTAGCCAGCACTCTGCTGTGGGCAGGCGGGTTTGGTCCAGCAGATAGAGGGCGCCGTTTTTCCAGCGAATTGCTTCCATAAAAAAACCTCATTTCTATGACAGTAGGATGATCTTATTCTACCATAAATTTGTCGAAGAAGCAAAACGAAGTTTTGCGTTCTTTTGGCTGTTTTTCCCACAAAAGAACAGAAAATCAACAAGCGAGGACCCGAGCAATGATAGATATATCCGTATCCGGCATCGTGAAAGAATTCGAGGTCGGCAAAAAAATATTGGACGGGCTCACCTTTCAGGTGGATTCCGGCGAGCGGGTGGGCCTGCTGGGCCCCAACGGCTGCGGCAAGACAACGCTGCTGCGCATCCTCACCGGCGCGGTCCGCCCTGACGAGGGGGAGATTGTCATCGCGCCCAACCGCCGGCTGGGCTTGATCTCCCAGATTCCTGTCTACCCGGCGGGTTACACGGTGGAGAATGTGCTGGATACCGCGTTCGCTCCCCTTCGGGCCATGGAGGAGGAGATGGCCGCCCTGTCCCAGCGGATGGGGGCGGGAGAGAGCGATTCCGCCCTGCTGTCCCGCTACGACAAGCTGTCCGCCGCGTTCCAGTCCGGGGGCGGCTACGAGACAGATACTGGCAAGAATAAGGTGTGCAGCGGCCTGTCCATCCCTCCGGCCATGCGGGAGCGGCTGTTTGACAAGCTGTCCGGGGGAGAAAAAACCAGGGTCAACCTGGCTCGACTCATCCTGGAGGACACCGACATCCTCCTGCTGGACGAGCCCACCAACCATCTGGACCTGCGGGCCACTCAGTGGCTGGAGGAGTATTTGGAAAAATTCAAGGGGACCGTCCTGGCCGTTTCCCATGACCGCTACTTCCTGGACAAGGTGGTGAAGCGGGTGGTGGAGATCCAGGAGGGCAAAGCGGAGTTTTATTCGGGAAACTATAGCTTTTACGCTGTGGAAAAGGAGCGGCGGTATGAGGAGAAGCTCCGCCAGTATGAAAAAGAACAGGCCAAGATTCAACAGCTGGAAAAGGCGGCGGAGCAGCTGAGAATCTGGGCCTACTCGGGTAACGACAAAATTTTCAAGCGGGCCCAGTCCATGGAGAAGCGGATTGAGCGCATCCGCCGGACGGACAAGCCGAAAAAGGACCGGAAAATGGAGGTCCGCTTTGGGGAACGGGAATTCCGGGGGGACGAGGTGCTGTCCATTAAAAACCTGGAAAAATCCTTCGGGGAGCGGAAGCTGTTCTCCGGCGTCAGCTTGGAGGTGGAGGGCGGCGAGCGCATCGCCCTGCTGGGGGACAACGGCGCCGGCAAGTCCACCCTCATCAAGATCATAATGGGGGAGGAGGAGCCGGACGGCGGAAAGCTCAGGAAGGGGCCCACGGTAAAGGTAGGCTACCTGCCCCAGATCATCCACTTCGACCACCCGGAGCGGTCGCTGGTGGATACCATGCTCTACGACCTGGACTGCACCGCCCAGACCGCCCGAAACCGGCTGGCCTCCTTCAAATTCCGGGGGGAGGATGTATTCAAGCCGGTGTCCGCCCTGTCCGGCGGGGAGCAGTCCCGGCTGCGGCTGTGTATGCTCATGGACAGCAAAATCAATCTGCTGATCCTGGACGAGCCCACCAACCACCTGGATATCCAGAGCCGGGAATGGATCGAGGAGGCGGTGGAGGAGTACGAGGGAAATTTGCTCTTCGTCTCCCACGACCGGTACTTTATCGACCGTTTTGCCACCCGAATTTGGATGCTGGAGGACGGGCAAATCACCGACTTCAAGGGGAGCTATCAGGAGTACCTGTCCGCCAAGGAGAAGGGAAAGGCCGCCTCCCCGGGCGGTCCGTCTCCAGCCGTTCCGCCGCCGGAAAAAAAGGACAAGCCCAAGCGCCCCGGCGGAACCAAAAATCTGGAGAAGGAGGTCAATGCCGCCGAGCGGGCGGTAGCTGCCGCCGAAGAGCGGATGTACGATCTGGAGCAGGAAATTCAGGAGGCGTCCGCCGACTACCTGAAGCTCCAGGAGCTCTATCAGCAGCGGGAGTCCCTGGAGGATGAGCTGGCTCACCTATATGCTGTCTGGGAAAAGCTGGCGGCGGAGCTGGAGGAGGCGCGCGGATAATGCAGAAGGTACAAAAGACCGCTAAGCGGCCTAAAGTTGAGGTCGCCAGCTATAAAGGCAAGCGGTTTCCCCTGTGGATGAAGGCGTTTGCGGCCCTGATCCTGACGGGCGTAGTGGTGTTTGGGGCGCTGTTGGGCCAGGTGCTGAGCGGCGCCCGGGACGATATTGTAGGAACCCCCCAGGTGATGGTCATTTTGGGCTGTCAGCTCCATGAGTGGGGGCCGTCCATCATGCTGCAAGACCGGCTGGACAAGGCGCTGGAATACCTGGATGAGCACCCGGACATGACGGTGGTGGTGTCGGGAGGCCAGGGGGAGAACGAGCCAACCTCCGAAGCCCAGGGCATGGCGGATTACCTGGAGGAGCACGGTGTCTCCCGGGAAAATGTCATTTTGGAAAGCCAGTCCCACAACACGAACCAGAATTTGCGCTGGTCCGCCCGGCAGTTGGAGGAGGCGGGATTCGACATCCGGGAGGGTGTAATGATCGTCTCCAACGGCTTCCACCTCACCCGGGCTAAGATGCTGGCCGGCCGGGCGGGGTTTGAAAACATTTCCACGCTGTCCGCGCCCTCCAGCCATACTCCAACCCGGCTGAAAATGTATATCCGGGAGCCGCTGGCCCTGGTGAAATCCTTTGTATTCGACCGGTGATTACAGCCGGTTCAGCTTCAGTCCCATGGACAGGCCCGCCCAGAAGGTGCTGCGCCGGTCCAGACAGTTTTAGGATGGTCAAACCGCACGTATCTATCAGGATTATGAATATGGAAAGTCTGAGCCCCAAAGGAGCCTTTTCCGCCTGCGGGCGGGACGAGAGAAGGAGGTCCGCCTATGCTGGACAAGCTCAACGCCATTGAGGCGAAATATTCCCAGATCGAGGCCCGGCTAGGGGCGCCGGAGACCTACAATGACCCGGAGCTGGTAGCCCGGCTGAATAAGGAGCAGGCGGAGCTCCAGCCCTTGGTGGACGCCTATCGGGCTTATCGCCGCACGTTGGATGCCCGGGATCAGGCGGAGGCGCTTATGGCGGACCCGGAAATGAAGGAGCTGGCCCAGGAGGAGTACCAGTCCGCGCTGGAGGAGCTGCCCCGCCTGGAAAAGCAGCTGCAAATTTTGCTCCTCCCCAAGGATCCCAACGACGGCAAGAATGTCATCGTGGAGATTCGCGCCGGGGTGGGAGGGGAGGAGGCGGCCCTGTTTGCACACTCCTTGTACCGGATGTATTCCATGTATGCCGAGTCCATGCGGTGGCATACTGTGGTGGACTCCGCCAGTGAGACGGAGCTGGGCGGCATAAAGGAGATTGTCTTTACCGTTGAGGGGGAGGGAGCCTGGTCCCGGTTTAAATTCGAGAGCGGCGTCCACCGGGTGCAGCGGGTCCCCGAGACGGAGTCCGGGGGGAGGGTCCATACCTCTACGGTGACGGTGGCCGTCCTGCCTGAGATGGAGACGGCGGATGTCCGGCTCAATCCGGCGGATATCGAAATGCAAGTCTTTCGCTCCTCCGGGGCGGGAGGACAGCACGTCAATAAAACCTCGTCCGCCGTGCGGCTCATCCACAAGCCCACCGGAACTGTGGTGGAGTGCCAGCAGGAACGCAGCCAGTTTCAGAACCGGGACAAGGCCATGCGCATTTTGGCCTCCCGGCTGTACGAGGCGGAGCAGGAGAAAATTTCCTCCCAGTACACTGCCCAGCGGCGAAGCCAGGTGGGCTCCGGCATGCGCAACGAGCGCATCCGCACCTACAATTTTCCCCAGGGCCGGGTCACCGACCACCGCATCGGCCTGACGCTGTACAAGATCGACCAGGTGATGGACGGAGCGCTGGATGAGATTGTCGACGCCCTGGCCGCCGACCACCAGGCGGAACTGCTGAAGGAGCAGAAATAAAACAAAGGAGCAATTTTTATGGAAATGTATATCCATTACAAGTCCCTCCCTCAGGGAAAGGACCTCCACGATGTGATCGGGGAGCTGAATGAGGTGCTGGAGGATGTGGGAGCTGTTTGCGGCGGCGAGGCTGGGCGCATCGACCTGGAGCTGGAGGACGAGCGGGTCAATCCCAAGCACGCCCAGATGGCGGTGAAGGCGTACCTCCAGCGGTCGGAGTTCCCCCGGGACACCACTGTGGAGATTGGCTGCATGGAAATTGGCGTTTACGAGTGATTTTGCAGGGGCGGAGCATATGTATAAGAATGTTATTTTTGATCTGGATGGTACTCTCCTGAATACCATTGACGACCTGGCGGACGCGGGAAACTGGGTGTGCCGCAGCCATGGCTGGCCCACCCACTCCGTGGAGGAATACAAGCGCTATGTGGGCAACGGCATGGCCAAGCTGGCCATCCGTTTTTCCCCGGAGGACTGGCACACCCCGGAGCGGGTCGCGGCTATCCTGGAGGAGTTCATGCCCTACTACAACGCCCACAAGGAGGACAAGACGGCTCCTTATCCCGGCATACAAGAACTGCTGGCCCGGCTGAAAAAAGCGGGAGTGACTATGGCAGTGCTGTCCAACAAAGCCCACAGCCTGGTCCCCGAAATTATTGGGGGGTATTTCCCCGGTGTTTTTTCGTACATCCAGGGGGCTGTGGAGGGCGCGCCCACCAAGCCTGATCCCACGCTTCTGCATAAGTTGATGGAGGAGATGGGGGCCGCGCGGGAGGATACCCTATTCGT
Organism: uncultured Bacillota bacterium; assembly: GCA_947383275.1. GTDB lineage: Bacteria > Bacillota > Clostridia > Oscillospirales > Oscillospiraceae > Lawsonibacter. The sequence continues at coordinate 47,929 of CANDCW010000008.1, read as the reverse complement.
GGGGGACAGCAATGTGGACATCCGCACAGCCAAAAACGGCGGGCTGACCGGCTGCGGTGTGCTCTGGGGATTCCGGAGCCGGGCCGAACTGGAGGCTGAAGGGGCTGCTTACCTGGCTGAAACTCCGGAGGCGTTGGGAGAATTGATTTTGCGAGGTCCTTCGGGAGGAAGACAGAATGGAAACACTGATTCTTGAGCCTAACGAGGTTGGCAAGGCCGCCGGGATTATCCGCTCCGGCGGTCTGGTAGGTATACCAACTGAGACGGTCTATGGTTTGGGGGCTAACGGCCTGGACTCCGAGGCTGTGGAACGCATTTTTCTGGCCAAAGGCCGCCCCCAGGACAATCCGCTGATTCTCCACATCCCGGACGCCTCCTGGCTGGAGCGCTACTGCCAGGATATCCCGAAGGACGCCTGGCGGCTGGCGGAGCGGTTCTGGCCCGGGCCGCTGACCATGATCCTCCGCCGCAAGCCGGCGGTTCCCGACGTGGTGACCGCCGGCCTGGACACGGTAGGAGTGCGGTGTCCGGCCCACTCTATGTGCCGGGCCATTATTGTGCAGGCGGGGGTGCCCATTGCGGCGCCTTCCGGGAACCTTTCAGGTAAACCTAGCCCCACCACAGCCCGCCACATGCTGGACGATATGGACGGCAGAATCGACGCCCTCCTGGACGGCGGCGACTGTCAGGTAGGGGTGGAGTCCACCATCATCGACCTGACCTGCACGCCGCCCAGGCTGCTCCGCCCCGGCGGTATTCCGCTGGAACAGTTAAAAGACGTGCTGGAATCGGTGGAGCTGGACCCTGCCGTTACCCGGCAGCTGGGGAAGGAAGAGCGCCCCCGGGCGCCGGGAATGAAGTACCGCCATTACGCCCCTAAGGCCCCGGTCACTGTGGTCCGGGGCGATCCCCAAGATACCGCCCAGTATATCCTGGACCATGTGGCGGACAGCTACTGGGAGGGGATTATCTGCTTTAACGAGTATGTCCATTGGTTTCAGGACTACCCGGTGGAGCGCCTGGGCGGCGCGGCGGACACCTTTGAACAGGCCCGGCGGCTGTTTCGCGCCCTGCGGGCCATGGACGACAACGGGGTGAAGCATATTTGGGCCCAGTGCCCGGATTCCGCCGGTATGGGGCTGGCAGTGGTCAACCGGTTAAGCAAAGCGGCAGGATTCCATATCCTGGAGGTGTAGGTGGTGACAGTGATTGGCATTACCGGCCCCACCGGCGCGGGGAAGACAACCCTGCTTCGAGAGGTGGAAAGGCTGGGGGGAGCAGTGATCGACTGTGATGCGGTATACCACGAAATGCTGGAGCGTGACGCTTCGTTGCAGTTTGCTTTGGAGGCTGCTTTTGGCCCCCTGCGGGACGCCTCGGGAGGGATCGATCGTAAGAAATTGGGGACAGTGGTTTTCGGCGACCCGGGAAAGCTGAAACAGCTCAACACCGTTGTTCATGGGGCGGTGTCGGATCGCGCCCGGAGGCTGATTGAGGCGTATGGCGAGCAGGGGAGAGGCCTGGCAGCGGTGGACGCCATTTCGTTGATAGAGAGCCCACTGATGGAGTTATGTAAACTTACGGTGGCTGTCCTGGCCCCGCCCCAGGTCCGGGTGGAGCGGATCATGGCCCGGGAGGGTATTGTGGAGGACTATGCTTGGTCCAGAGTCCGTGCCCAGAAGCCGGACAGGTATTTTATTCAGCACTGCGACCATACTTTAATCAATGACTGTTCCAGCGCGGAGGAGTTTTCTCAAAAGGCGCGGGATTTTTTGAAGGAGGTTTTATCATGAGTGAGGAAAAGAAGGAGCAGACCCGGGGGGAGCAGCTGCGCAAGGCGCTGCTCTATGACAGAAAAAACGGTTACGACCGCCTCATTGACGGAGAGGAAGAGGCCGTGGAGGCTTACTGTACCGGTTACAAACAGTTTCTGGACGCGGGCAAGACGGAGCGCGAGTGCGTGGACCGGGCGGCGGCCCTGGCGGAGAAGGCGGGCTTTCGGCCCTACGTGCGGGGTACACAGCTGAAGCCCGGCGACAAGGTGTACCGGGTTAACCGAGGCAAGGCGGTGACTCTGGCGGTGATTGGCCGCAAGGGCCTGGAACAGGGTGCCAACATCGGCGCGGCCCATATTGACTCGCCCCGTCTGGACCTGAAGCAAAATCCACTCTATGAAACTGACGAACTGGCATTTTTTAAGACTCACTACTATGGCGGTATCCGTAAATACCAATGGGTAACCATCCCTCTGGAGCTCCATGGCGTGGTGGCGCTTAAGGGAGGGCAGACAGTCCGGGTGTCCATTGGCGGCGGGGAGGGCGACCCCCTGTTCACCATTGATGACCTGCTCCCCCATCTGGGAGCGGAGCAGTCTAAGAAACCCCTGGGAGAGGCGATTCCGGCGGAAAACCTGAACATCCTGGTGGGCAGCCGCCCCCTGGCTGGCGATGATGGAAAAGACCGGGTGAAGCTGGCCGCGCTGGAGCTGCTTAACCGGAAGTACGGCATAACAGAGGAGGACTTTATCTCCGCTGAGCTGTGTGCTGTCCCGGCCTTTAATGCCCGGGACATCGGCTTTGACCGCTCCCTCATCGGCGCTTACGGCCACGATGACCGGGTGTGCGCCTACGCTGCCCTGGCCGCCCTGCTCCAAGTGGAAGCCCCGGAGTACACCGCCGTGTGTATGCTGGCTGACAAGGAGGAGATCGGCTCCGAGGGTGTCACCGGTATGAAGTCCGCAGCCTTCGACACCTTTATGGAGGACCTGTGCCAGGCCCAGGGCGTCTCCCTGCGCGCCTGCTACGAAAAGTCCTTCTGCCTGTCTGCCGATGTTACCGCCGCATACGACCCCAACTTTGCCGATGTCTACGAGAAGCGCAACAGCGCCTTTGTCAATTACGGCATGGGCCTGTGCAAATACACCGGGGCTCGGGGAAAATCTGGAGCGTCAGACGCTTCCGCCGAAGTGGTGGCCCGGGTGCGCCGTGTTTTGGACAACGCCAGTGTGGTTTGGCAGATGGCCGAGCTGGGCAAGGTGGATGCCGGCGGCGGCGGTACTGTGGCCGCCTATATGGCGGAGCGAAACATTGACACTTTGGATGCCGGAGTTCCTGTGCTGTCCATGCACGCGCCCTTTGAGACGGTGGGTAAACTGGATTGCTATATGACGTTTAAAGGAATGAAGGCCATTTTTGAGGCAGTTTGAGGAAATAAAGCGGAAAGCGCGGGTCATCTGCCGGAATATGGGCAGGTGGCCCGCGGGTTCAAAAAACGCATTTGCGCTTTTTGTCAATAATACTCAAGAAAGAGACGTTTCGGTATGTAACCCTTGATAGTTTCACGATAGAAAGTTAAACTGAATTTCCTTGCAATTCTGGTATCTGTATGGTAAAATGAAGCAAAAAATTCAAGGTTTTTTTGCTCAAGTGGTGGAAAACAGACTTTATGTGCAAGGAGGATTCCGAATGAGCGATACGATAGATACGGAACGGTATCATATCGCAGGCGAAGGGAAAAAGTTGTTGGCGTCCTCATGTGCGGATGTTCCAATTTCCGAAGCGACCAGTTGTGAGCTGCCGGCGGAGGGAATACCATGCGGTGAAGAGCACCGGGTTTATCTAACAATTAAACGGGTGCAAGACATTTTTTTATCACTGTTGGCATTGGTCGTACTGTTTCCGTTGCTGTTGTTCATTGCGTTAGTGATCTGGATTGACGATCCTCGCTCAGGCCCAATTTTTTCTCAGATACGGTATGGCAAGGATGGGCGGGAATTCAGATTTTATAAGTTTCGTACCATGTGCACAGATGCGGAAGAAAAATTGGAGGAAGTTCTCAAGCATAATGAAATGCAGGGTCCCGCCTTTAAGCTCAGGGATGACCCACGCATTACGAGAGTGGGACGCTTCCTGCGCAAAACCAGTTTGGATGAGCTTCCTCAGCTGATTAACGTGCTGAAGGGGGATATGTCGGTGGTAGGGCCGCGGCCGCCCCTGCCCAGAGAAGTGGAGCAGTATACCCCTTATCAGCGGTAGCGCCTGAGTGTGATGCCAGGGCTGACCTGCTACTGGCAGGTGCAGCCATGCCGCAATGCCCTTTCTTTTGACGAATGGGTGGAGCTGGATATGCGCTACATAAGGGAGCGGAACTATTTTCTCGATTGGAAGCTGGTGTTTCGGACCATTAAGGTGGTGATCCGCGGAGAAGGCGTATAGGAACGCGGGCGGATATGGAGGAGTGCGATGGCCTGAGGGCCGAATGCGGCAAAGAGGCACGCAATCCGCTTTTCTGAGAGAAGAAAACGACCGGCTGCGGGAAGAGAAAGACGCGCATACTCTGGAAAGCGCGCAGGCGCTTCGCCGGGAAAAAGCGGAACAGGAGCGCCTGAAGGCGGAATGCCGGCAGCTGCAGCATGAGAAGCAGGCCTTGGAGCGGGAGCTTGTTGAGACAGAACACCTGATTGAAAAAATGGTGCAGGGTACCGTTGATCAGAATGTCGGGCATATGAAGCTGATTACCCAGCAGCTACAGGAGTATCTGGATGTTTTGAATCACGTCTGCCGGAGCGTCGGGCAGGCCCGTAACGAAGCGGAACAGCCGGTTATTGCACTGCCGGAGGATCTGGATGCGTGGCCGGATGTGGAGGAAGACGCTCAGGTCCGGTGATTGCGTTTGGAATGAACCCATGGGGAAGCGTCAGGAAGATTTGGTATATGCTGAAAGGACAAGGCGCATATGAGAGATGATTTGGCCGTTCGGGTGGAACAGTTTAAAAGGCGCTACGCGGAGGATGAGTCCGGGCGGCGGATCGCAAAGCCGGCCATGGAATTTATCGGAGAGAGGATTCTGGAGCTGGCCGTTTCCGCGCTGCTTCAGGGTGAAAATATTCTGTTATGCGGAGGAAAAGCCACCGGGAAAAACATCTTGGCGGATAACCTGGCTTGGCTGTTTGCAAGGCCCGTTTATAATGTTTCGTTTCATGTCAATACCGACAGCAGTACCCTGATTGGTACGGATACATTTGTCGGGGGAGAGGTACGCCTGCGCAGCGGCCCGGTGGCGCAGGCGGCCCGGTATGGCGGATTCTGCATTTTGGATGAGATTAATATGGCAAAAAATGACGCTGTTGCCGTGATACACGCGGCGCTGGACTACCGGAGGCTGATTGACGTGCCGGGGTATGAGTGTATTCCCATGCACCCGGCTACGCGTTTTATTGCCACAATGAACTATGGTTACGCGGGCACGCGGGAGCTGAATGAGGCGTTGGTTTCCCGGTTCACAGTGATCCGTATGCCGGCCCTGTCAGCTCGGCAGCTGTGCCGGCTGCTGAAAACTGCTGCCCCCAACGCGCCGGAAGAGAACATTGACCGCTGCGTCGGGCTGTTTATGGATCTGAATGAGAAAGCGGTCAACGGAGAAATTTCCACCCACGCGGTGGATTTGCGCGGCATGATCGCCGCTCTGCGGCTCATGACAGACGGGATGAGCCCTAAGGATGCGGTTACGGTCAGCATTACCAACAAATGCTTTGACGAGTATGAGTATCAGCTGGTCCAGGATGTTGTGATGACAAGGTTTGTCTAACGGGAGAGCAGGGATGGATAGAGAGGAAAGCCTGTTTCTGACCGTGTCCGGGGACCACCGCAGAAGGACGTATCCGGAATTTATTCAAGCCATGAGTGATCCATACCGGAAAGCCGGCGGGATTATTTCGGCGTATGAGGGCGTGGTTCTGGGCGGCGGAGATAAGTTGTTTGGATTGGGGGAGCTGAATCTGTGGCTCCGGCGGTATCGGTATGCGGCGTATGATATGGACATACTGCTTCCCATTGCCCATATGTGCCTGGAATACGCTGTGCGGCAGAGATTGTCGGCGGAGCGCCCCGGAATTTCGGCGATGGCAGAACATTCGGCGCGGGAAGTTCTGGAATCTGATCCCCTGCGGTTTCGCCATACCGCGCGGAACTGGATGTATATCTACTGGTTGACGGAACAATTTCCACCGGCGGCAACCCCTGAGTGCCGCCGGATTTTAAAAAACTTCTCCGGGTTTGAGGATATGCTGCTGCTGTTCACAGAGCTGGTGCGGGGGAGCAGCGGATGTATGGATGCCAGGAGGCTGGTAGACCAGGCGGTGCGTCTATATAAAAAAATTTTCACCCGGTATTTTGCGCCCGACCACAGTCAGGATATCCTCCCCACCACTGAAATTTTAGATGATGGTACGTGGGAAGAGGACTGTCCAGCCCCGGAAGAGGGGGAATTCCAGGAACCGGATGAACAGCGCCCGGAACTGAAGTACAAGAAGGCGGACGGCGTGGCAGCGGACGGAATCCTTTTGTCGGAAGAGGCGCTGGCAGCAATTCCGGAGTACCTCGCCCAGAACTTTGGGCTCAGCTTTCAAACGGAAAAAGAAGCGAGGGAGATCGAGCACGCGGTCTGTATCGGAATACACGAAGGGCGTAAGCTGCTGTTTACAGACGGCTTTCCGGAACGTGCCTATGAGGGCGGCTCACCCAGAGCGGGCGCGCTAAACGCCTGCCGGGATGCGAACCTGCGAATGCTGGAGGAGCATAAGGACTACGTCAGGCAGGGTATACGGAGCATTGAGCAGGCGTTTCGAAATGCGATGAATTTGAGGGATGCCCCGGAGATCTATCGATCGGACTGTGGAGTGCTGGTAAACAGCGCGCTTTGGAGGGCCGGCCGGTGTAAGGAGCCGAGGCTGTTTCACAAAGTCCTTCGTCAGGATCAGTCCTCTGTTGTCGTAGAGCTGTTGATCGACGCCAGCGGTTCTCAGGCGGCCCGGCAGCCTATGGTGGCGCTGCAAAGTTATCTGTTCAGCGCGGCCCTGAGCAGAATTCAAATCCCGCATCGGGTTATGAGCTACTGCACCTATGGAGATCACACCGTGCTGCGCCGCTTTCGGGATTATGACGACAGGCCGGCGGCAGATCAAAAGATCCTGGAGTACCGGGCGACCTCCAACAATCGGGACGGGCTGGCGCTGGCTGCGGCAGGAGTGGATCTGTTAAAGCGGCGGGAGGACCATAAAATTGTAATTGTCTTCAGCGATGGTCTGCCCAACGATATGGTAAGCGGCAGGGCCAGGGCAGAGGCCAAATATATCGGGGATGCTGCTGTGCGGGATACCTGCGTTCAGGTCCGAGCGCTGCGGCGGAAGGGTGCACACGTAATCGGCATCTTTTTGGGTGATGACAACGAACTGGAAAACGAGCGGATGATCTACGGCGCTTCCTTTTTGCGCATCCGCCGGGTGGAGGACTTCGGAGGCTCGGCCGGAAAGCGGCTGAGCGAGACACTGCTTTCACTTTGAGGAGATTCGGAAACAGGCCGCGCGGATTTGTTCCGCGCGGCCTGTTTGATCTGCTTATTTTTTCTCTGAAACTGGGGGGGGAGATCTTGTTGTCCACGGCAAAAATGATGACCATTGCCACACCGCCGGTGACCACTGTGGTAACGATGCCGCTGATCGCGGTGCGCAGCGCCTCGTTAGTGATGAGGGCCACAGCGATGGGATTCCACACGCAGGTGAACAGGCTCATGACCAGGAAGACCGCCCCCCTTACTTGATTTTTGCCGCGGCTTTGCGCTTTTTTCCGGCCCGGAAGAAGCCGCCGATTACACGACCAAGCCCCTTGAAAAAATGACCGTTGACAATGGTGAGGATACCCTCGGCCATCTCCATGGTGCACATACCGCCCGTCATCTTTGCAATACCCCGGAAAGGCATGTTGTAAATAAAGGTGATATTCAGGTCCGGCGTACCCTTCGCAAGGCTTTTATTGAGCATGTTGGTCATAATTTTGTGGACCTGCCTGGCAGGCCAGCTTTTGGCGTAATACATCTGGCAGATGGCGTCGTTCATATTCAGAGTACCACTCCAGCTGCCGTCTGGAATCGGATGGCCCAGCAGGACCTCAAACTGCCGGTCAGGGACAGCGTGGATATTGCCGCCGTAATAGCAGGCGAGCTCTTTGCTGTCATAGGGATTGGGGGCGTTGGTCCCGGACACCGTCACACTGCCGGACAGCCTGATATCCGCAGCGGAGGCGCCGATGAGGATCTGATACCCGCCGCCCTCGACCTCAAATTGGTTGGTTTTGACGTTGAAGTAGCGAAATGCTTTGTCATCCAGGGGAATGGCGACAGTTTTGCTTTCGCCAGCCTTCAAAAAGACCTTTGTAAAGCCCTTTAGCTCCTTGGTAGGGCGGAACACTTGGGCGTCCGGCTTGGAGACATACAACTGGGCCACCTCCGCGCCGTCCGTGTTCCCCGTGTTCATGAGGGTAAAGACGGCCTCCTGCTCCGTAATCTTCAACTCGGAGTAGGCGAAGGTGGTGTAGCTCAGGCCGAATCCGAAGGGGAACAGGACCGGGATCTGGGCCGTTTCAAAGTAGCGGTAGCCTACGTAGAGGCCCTCGCGATACTCGGCGGTTCGCTGCTTGGCGGGGAAGTAGGGGGCGGAAGGGACATCTCCGTAGGCGAGGGGGTAGCTCTCCGCCAGCTTGCCGGAGGGGTTGATCTCCCCCGTGAGGGCTTCCAGCATAGCCCCTGCCCCTGCCTGACCGCAGAGGTAGCCGTGTATCAGAGCCTTGCACTTGGGCAGCCAGGGCATCTCGACAGCGGAGCCGGCGGACATAACCGCAACCACCTTTGGATTGACGGCGGTAACGGCCTCGATCAAATCGACCTGGGTCTGGGGCAGCTTCATGTGGGCGCGGTCCAGGCCCTCGGACTCGCTGATTTCGCCCAGCCCGATATAGAGCAGCACCACATCCGCTTTTTTTGCCAGATCCACAGCCCTGGCCTGAATGGCCGGGTCTCCCTTGCCGCTGTGGGGATAGCCCGGCTCAAAGCCTGCGACGTCCAGATCGAAGTTTTGAATGACGTCCATGGTATTATCCAGTCTGGTGGGGTTGACGACAGAGGACCCCGCGCCTTGATACCGGGCCTTCTGGGCGAACTCGCCGATAACGGCTACTCTCGTACCCTTTTTCAGGGGCAGGATGTTCCCTTCATTTTTCAGCAGGACAATGGACTCCCCGGCGGCTTTTGCGGCCGTTTGATGGTGAGCGTCGATGTCGAAAGGCTTGCCCTCCAAGGGAGCGGCAGCGGCGGTGATGGACAAAATCACATCCAGCAGCTCATCCACCCGCTGATTCAGCACATCCTCACTGAGCCTGCCGTCTTTGAAGGCCTGGACCAGCTCCAAATCGGAGTCGCCGCTGGTGGTAGGCATTTCAAGGTGGGAGCCAGCCAGAACTCCCTCCGTATGGTCATTGGAGGCGCCCCAGTCGGAGACGACAAAGCCGTCGAAGTCCCACTCGTCCCGGAGAATTTCCTGGAGTAAATGCCAATTTTCGTTGGCGTATACCCCGTTGATCCGATTATAGGAAGACATGATGGACTTTGGTTTGGATTCCTTGACGGTAATCTCAAAGCCGGTGAGATAAATCTCCCGTAGAGTCCGCTCATCCAGAATAGAATCGGAGGCCATGCGGCGCAGCTCCTGAGAGTTGCAGGCGAAGTGCTTGGGGCAGGCGGAGACGCCGTTTTTCTGAATGCCGCGGACGTACCCCGCAGCCATCTTGCCGGCCAGGTAGGGGTCCTCGGAGAAATACTCAAAGTTCCTGCCGCACAGGGGGCTGCGCTTGATGTTCAAACCGGGGCCCAGCAGTACGCCCACGCCCTGAGAAGCGGCTTCCTCGCCCAAACAGGCGCCGATTTCCTCGCCCAGGGCGGGGTCCCAGGAGTTGGCGATGGTGGCAGCGGTGGGGAAACACGTGGCGGGCAGAGAGCCGTTCAGCCCAAGCTGATCTCCAGCGCCCTCCTGCTTTCGGACGCCGTGGGGGCCGTCTGCCAGGGACATGTTATGGATGCCAAGCCGCTCTATGCTGCGGGTCTGCCATAAATTCTTGCCGGAGAACAGATAGCATTTTTCTTCCAGCGTCATTTGACGGATGATGTTTTCATGCTTCATCACGTTGCACTCCTTTTTTCGAAGAGGTCCCGCCCGAAGGCGGGCCCTCATTTGTCGCGTTTACTGCTGGTCCTTGCGCTTGCGGAAGTTCAGAAGGAGCAGGGCCTCGGCAGCTGCCAGAACCACCCCGATGCCAATATCGGCCATAAGAAAGGTCTTGGCCATGTCATGGATTAGCTTCTTGTTCCAGGTCTGGGCCATGAGGACCTTGGAGGGATAGGCAGTGCCGTAGGCGCCGGTGATGAAGTTGGATGGGCCGGCAGGGCTTGTCGCCGTCGTGCCGTTCATCAAGGGTATATCCACGTCCAGCAGAAGCAGATCAAACTCAGGCTTGTAGTGTTCCACCAAATCCTCTCCAATTTCATAACGGGTAATGTGAATCGTCTGTCCGGTCTCCCGACCGTAATCGGAGATAAATTGCTCCAGTTCGTGAAAACAACGGGGGTCGTCTTCCACCATCAGAATACTTATCACAATCTTCACCACCCAGCCTATTATATTAAATTATCGCGGTCCACAGGGAAACCATTAAAATAGACGGGATGTGTGTTCAAATTTATTGTACCATATCCAGGACAAAAAGGAAAAAAATTTTTATATAATAAATGAGAATTTAGAGAAGTTACACAGTTATTTGGTGAGTGCTCAAAGAAATGAGCAGCATTTTTGTTTATTTTTGATAAGTATTAAGTATTATTTTTTCTAATAGTGGGTTTCACAACAAAGAATTGGACATCTCTCCCATTGTAGTATAAACTTTAGACAAACAGAAAGAGAAAGAACATGATTGATGGAATAAGATCATTTTGAAAAGGCCAATTTTTTAAGAAAGGATGTTTTATATGAACGAAGCAAAAAAAATCTGCCCTGGTTGCAAAAAAGAGATGGAATTAATGGTAAAGTCCTATCCGATGGGCAGTGTGTTCCAGGTGAACCGCTTTCATGCAGACATTTACTGCTGTCCTGAATGCCGGAAAATCAGTCTTTTTGAAGCGGAACGCGACATGGTAACCTGCCCCGTGTGCGGCACCGTCCACCCTGCCCAGGAGCGGTGCGTCACTTGTGCGCTGGATGCCGCTTTTGGCGGCGCAGCGGCGCGGGAGAAGCTGGTCCCACGGCAGAAATAGAAGACTGTCATTCCCCTGGTCATAACAGGAGCCGCTGTTGGCGGCTCCTGTTATGCTCTCCGATATAGATGCAGATCAAACCCGACCTGACAGGTTAGCTGATCCAGGGCCTCCAGACGGGCGGCGCCCTCTTTTGGGGTTTTCCATGCGTAAGGAGTCATGTGGAACAGGGCCATAATATCGGCTTGCTCGTTTAGATTGACTGTATAGCGAATTTCTGTTATATCCTGCCAAACAAAGCCGTTGTAGTGTTCCTGCTTTACCGGATTTTCATAGGGGGACAGGTAAAGCACTTGCTTCATTTCCCACAGGTGCCTGGCCGAGGGCACCGCGTAGCAGAATAATCCGCCAGGGCGGAGAACTCGAGCGAATTCTTCTGCGGCCAGCGGGGAAAAGATGTTTACCAATACGTCTGCTGAAGCGTCGGCCAAGGGCAGATGGTATACCGAAGCCACAGCGAATTCCGCCTTCGGGACCCGTTTCGCGGCCCGGCGCAGCGCGGCTTTGGACAGGTCCACCCCCGCGATCCGGGGGGCATGGCCCGCCTGCGACAGCGACTGAAACAGTCCTTCGGTATACCAGCCCTCGCCGCAGCCGCTGTCCAGAACAACGGGAGCGGGCAGCTCACAAGTGTACTGTGAGATTGCTTTGCATAAGCTGTTCCGCAGCGGAGTGTAAAAGCCCTTCTCCAAGAAAGCTGACCGGGCGGCCACCATGGCTTTGCTGTCGCCGGGGTCCTTGGAGTGTTTTTTGTTGGCGGGGAGCAGGTGGACGTACCCGGCAGCTGCGCGGTCGAAGCTGTGCCCGGAAGGACAGAACCACCGGCGTTCATCCCGGTCCAGTGGAGCTCCGCATAGGGGGCAGTGGAACAGACTTTTCATGGAGTATCACCTCTTTTTTTCATCATATCCGGGATGGGGAAAAAAGACAAGGATATTTTCGCAAAAAAGCTCGAAATTATGTCCGCTCTGTGTTAGGATAGAGAAAACACAACCGAGAGGTGACACATCATGAACAAAACCCCGGAAGATGTCCGTGCCATTGTAGAGGAGTTAAAGGTCCTCTATCCGGACAGCCTATGCTCTTTGGAGTATAAAAAGGACTATGAGCTGCTGTTTTCCGTCCGTCTTGCGGCCCAATGTACCGATGAGCGGGTGAATAAGGTGACGCCCGCGCTGTACAAGCGGTTCCCCACGCTGGAGTCTCTGGCCGGCGCGGAGGTCTCTGAAGTGGAGGAGTACATCCACTCCACTGGTTTTTTCCGGGCCAAGGCAAAGGATATTGTGCTGGCGTCCCAGATGCTGCTCCGGGACTACGGCGGCAGGGTCCCGGGGACCATGGAGGAGCTGTTGAAGATCCCCGGCGTGGGACGCAAGACGGCTAATCTGATCTTGGGAGATGTCTACCACACGCCCGGCGTGGTGGTGGCGGACACCCACTGCATCCGCATCACCGGCCTGCTGGGCCTCACCGACGGCACCAAGGACCCGGCCAAGGTGGAGCAGCAGCTGCGGAAGGTCCTGCCTCCGGAGGAGTCCAACGACTTCTGCCACCGGATGGTCCTCCACGGCCGGGCGGTGTGCGTTGCCCGGAGGCCCCAGTGCCAGGACTGTACCCTGCGCCCCTGGTGCGACCACTTTGCGAAAAACGGATGAATACGAAAACGCCGGGGTCAAGGGCGGCGCCAGGGCGATACAGAGTGGAGCCGGTGGGTACGCTCCGAAAAGGAACCGCTGGCTGCCGTGATGGAGGGCCGCAGGATAGAAATGTATGAATTAGAATCTCGAGTCATTGTGAGAGAATCTACTATCAATTTTATATCCGGTTCCTGGACTGGAATTTTTGTATATGGTCGTTCCAAGAAAGGTATTGAATGAGGCACGATTGTATGGTATACTGACAGTACTGTTATGATTGGCCCTTTGTGGACAACACTAAAAAGAAGTGAGGAAGTACTTATGCGCAAGAGTATTAAGAAAATGGTATTCTATCGGGTTGCTGCGGCATTGCTGTCTATCCTGCTGTTTAGCGGAGTTACCACCTTTAATCTGCTGCGCGTAAAGGATATGCAGGAGCGGAGCGCGGCTACGGTTGCCGTTCTGAGCCGTGCGCAAAGCGCGGAGGTTGCCCACTACAAGTGGTCAGCTAATTTGAGCAACGCCCTCTACGCCGACACTGAGTTTACCGGCAGTAAGGATCCCACCACCTGTGTGCTGGGCCAGTGGCTCTACGGCGAGGCGGGTACGACGGACAAGACTATTTTAAGACTGCGGGATGAGATCGAGCCGCTGCATAAGGCGCTGCATGAGTCTGCCGATTATGTTTTGAACATGAAGGCGAATAACGCGGCGCAGGGGCAGGCGTATTATCGGGAGACCATTCAGTCTAATTTGTCCACTTTGGTGGGCAAGCTGGACCAGGTGATTGCCCAGGGGACTGCCCTCAATGATGAGAGCACCAAGCAGATGCACTCCACCATTATGTTGATGCAGGCCATTACCACCGTCTGCCTGGTATTGGCCCTGTGCTGCCTGGCCAGTCTGGTGCTTTATGTGCTGAAAAATGTCCTTGCCCCCATTCTGCACATCATTCGTCGGATTCAGCCCCTCCACGAAGGCAGGCTGGACCTGGCGCTGGAGCACAAGGCTAACGACGAGCTGGGCGACCTGGCCAGTACCATGGAGGGCGCGATGGAGCAGATCCGTGGCTACATCTGGGACCTGAACCGGATTATGGAACAGCTGGCCATGGGCAACTTCAACGTGAAGACCGCCACACCCTTTATCGGCGATTTCCGTTCGATTGAGGAGTCCATTGATGTGTTGACCACCCGGCTGTCTGAGACGATTAGCAGCATTTGCCAGGCCCAGAACAAGGTGAGCGGCAACGCTGAACAGCTGTCCAGCGGGGCCCAGAATCTGGCCCAGGGCGCTACCGAGCAGGCCAGTGCGGTTCAGGAGCTGTACGCGACGCTGGATTCCCTGTCCCAAAACGCGAAGCAGAATGTGTCCGCAGCTGCCGAGGCTCAGGAGAATGCCCGTCTTACCGGCGAACAGGTAACCATTAGCGGCCGTCAGATGGAAGACATGATTGCCGCCATGAAGGACATTACCGAGGCGTCCCAGCAAATTGAAAAAATCATTGCCACTATTGAGAACATCGCGTTCCAGACCAATATCCTGGCGCTGAACGCCGCCGTAGAAGCGGCACGGGCGGGTTCCGCCGGCAAGGGCTTCGCCGTAGTGGCTGATGAGGTGCGCAATCTGGCCTCCAAATCTGATGAGGCCGCAAAGGCCACCAAGGGCCTTATTGAGAACTCCGTCCAGGCGACCGAACGGGGCAGCCGCATTGTGAATGATGTGTCTGAGACGCTGAACAAGACCTTGGAGCTGGTTACCCGCTCCAACGAGGCCATCAGTGTCATTACCCAGGCTGTGAAGAGCGACGCTGAATCCATTGCCCAGGTTACTGAAGGGATCGGCCAGATCTCCTCGGTGGTTCAGAGCAACTCCGCCAGCAGCGAGGAGTCCGCTGCGGTCAGCTCCGAGCTCTTTGCCGAAGTGAAACAGATGGAGGAACAGACCAAGCGCTTCAAGCTGAAAGTTTAATTGAAAAAACGGGACCGGCCAAAAGAAAGGTTTTTAAAAGAAGTGAAGGGCAAGACAGACCACAGCGGTCTGTCTTGCCCTTTTCAAAGCGTGTAACCCACTATGACACGTTCAAGGAAAGGCTTGTGGGGAATTAGCCGTAGTCTGCTTCATCGTACACAAAATCTTTGAAGTAGTCTGTTGCGTCCTGGCTATCCAGCCACAGTTCAAATCACCCAAGAAAGTCTTGCGGTTCACAGCAGGGCTGGACACCGACATCTGTAAAGTTCCAAACTTCACCCAAATGGCTGCCAGTAATAATCAGATTGTAACTCATTCCGCAGCCTAAACTGATCAATTCGATATTTCCCCGATAAATCTTATTTTGCATACCGGCCTCAATGGCGTCTGAGTCTCTCTCCTCATCCTCAAAAACATACGGTACGCTTGTGGCAGCTTTACATTATAACGGCTTTCAAAGGACACAATATCTTTTTCTGCCAGGCATTCGCCCATCTCAATATTGAGTTCAGATAGTTTCCCTTGAATCCGCTCTATCACTTTTCGTAGTCTTTGGGTTCATAAACTGGCATATAAATTCCTCCAAAAAGAGATTTGCCGGTAAGCTCATTATAAAGCGGCACCCGCTGAAAAGCAACTGTTTTCAGCGGGTGTTAACTTCCTTATTGAAAGCGGCCAAGGCCGGTTCCGTTTTTTAATAATCGAAGACATAGCTTTCGTAGGCGTTGATGACCTGAGTTTCACCGTAAGAGCTGAGCCGTGGAAATTCCTGGCCGTAGCTCATGTGAACGTGTCCGTGGACAAAGTAACGGGGCTTGTATTGGTCCATTAGGCTGTTGAAGGCTTCGAAGCCAGTGTGGCACAGATCCTCTCCATCGTTGAGCCCCAGGGCAGGCGCATGGGCGAGCAGGATATCAAACCCGCCCTTGCGCATAAGCTCCAGCCTGCGGCGCAGGACCCGGCGGCCCATCTGCCGCTGCGTATACTGGTGATCTCCCTGAGGCTTGTAGCGCATGCAGCCTCCTAGGCCCAAGATGCGGACGCCCTGGTAGGTGTAGAGCTTGTCCTCCACACAGATACATCCCTCTGGAGGGATTGTAGCATACCGGTCGTCGTGGTTGCCGTGGACGTAGAGTACCGGCGCGTGGGCGAAGGTGACGACGAAGGACAGGTAACGGGGGTCCAAGTCGCCGCAGGAGAGAATCAGGTCGATTCCCTCCAGGCGGCGCCGGTCCAGATAGTCCCACAGCCAGGGGCATTCGTGGTCGGACAACGCCAAAATCTTCATCGATTCAGCAATCCTTTCAGCGGGTTGAGACCCTGGGGCTTTTTCACGGAAAATGCCTTGTGAAGCTGGAGGAAGCCGTCCTTCAACTCGGTCTGGGAGAAGTTTTTCACCTGATCGTAGCCGAAGAACTCCAGATAGAGCAGCATGGCGTCAGCCACGGTGAGGCGTGTGGACAGCTCCTTGGTATCCTTGTCGCCGTAGAGGGCGGAGAAGCGGGTATAGAAGCTGAAGAATTTCCGGCGCTCATCGTCAGTCCAGACCTCGTCCGGAGCCTTTCCCACTGCGGCCTGAAGGCGGGCAAACCTGCCTGTGCCGCTAAACCACAGGTAGTTGATTTTAGTCAGCTGATAGAAGTCCACAAATTCGTAGTAAATGATGCTGGCTTTGGAGCCGTCCCGGGCGGGGAGGACGCGGGTGACCTCGGCGGGAATGCTCACCGCGCCAAACCACCGCAGGACGCTGACCCGTTTGTGTCCCTCCACCACATAGAACGTGTGCATATACTCGTAAACCTTAATGGGATCCGTGATGCCGGAATCCATGTGGGCCTTGCATAAGGATACCCACTTGTGGCAGAATTCCGATTCCTCATCCATTAGGGGAAGAAAGGAGTGGGAGAAGGCTTGGCTGCGCCCTGTGGAACGGGTGCCCACAATGAGCTCGATGGGAATCTCCACCAGCCCCAGGTCAACCTCACCGCTGGTGGACTCCACAGCTAAAATTTCGTCCAGAACGGGCAGATATGGCGAGCCGCCCCGGCTCTGAAAGCGCTTGGCCTCTTTCAGGCCCATCTGCCGGGCTTTGCGATAGTCCTCCATATACATGGAAATACCTCCTTGCAGCCGAAGAATATTCAGTTTTGCAGTATAGCACAGGCGGAGACGGCGCGCAAGGGGAAATACCAACAAAGGTTGCGGAGGAAGAAGGGGATTCTTCCACAGGTTAGATGAGTCTTGCGGAAAAAGGAATTTTATATAATAGAAAGATTATTTTTTAAGCAAGAAAAAAGCATTTTACATCGGAATCTCCTGCCGGTATACTGATAACGACAGATCAAGGGAGGAGATACCATGACCGATATGCGTCATCTGACCAGGGGTCCAACCGGCCGGCAGCTGATTGCGCTGTCCGCTCCGCTGCTGGTGGGCAATATTTTGCAGCAGCTCTACAATGCGGTGGATGCGGTAATCGTGGGCCGTTTTGTGGGAGACAGCGCCTTTGGCGCAGTAGGGGTGGCCGGTTCTGTGATGAACCTATTTTTGTTCCTCATCAGCGGAGGCTGCGATGGAGTGGGGGCGCTGCTGTCCCAGTTCTATGGGGCGGAGGACGGCAAGACCTTCCGCCGGGATTTCTATCTGTCCGGAGTGTTTGGCGCGGGGGCGTCAGTGATGCTTACGGTGTTGGGCCTGCTGGCGCTGCCGGGCCTGCTGGCCGTTCTCCAGACGCCGGCCAGTGTGGCCGGCTACGCCAGGGACTATCTGCGCATCATCTTTCTGGGGTTCCCCGCTGCGTTTGCCTACCTACTGACCTCCAGCATGCTGCGGGCGGCGGGCAGCACCGGAGCGTCCCTGTGTTTCCTGGCGCTGGCCATGGGAGTCAATCTAGCTTTGGATCTGGGGCTGGTGGCCGGCCTGTCTATGGGCGTGAGGGGGGCCGCGCTGGCCACCGTGCTGGCCCAGACGCTGGCGGCCGGACTATGCGCGGTTTATCTGCGCCTGCGCTTCCCGGAACTGATGTTCCGCCGGGCGGATATGGTTTTAGACCTGCCGCTGCTGAAGCGCACCGCTCATTTCAGCTTTGTGACAGCGCTCCACATGTGCAGCTTGTATATCGGAAAGCTGCTGGTTCAGGGGACGGTGAATTCTCTGGGGGAGGACGCTATCATCGCGTTTACCGCCGCCACCCGCGTGGAAGGCTTTGCCAACTCCTTTGGCGACAGCGGCTCCGCGGCGATGGCTGTCTTCGTGGGGCAGAACACTGGGGCGGGGGAGGACCGGCGGGTCCGGGACGGCTTTTTCCAGGGGCAGAAACTGCTGCTGTCCTTTGGCGTGTTTATGTCTCTAGTAATGATTCTGGGGGCGGAGCCATGCCTGCGGCTGGTACTGCCCGCAGGCAATGAGTCCGGCCTGGGCCCTGCGATGGACTATTTGCGGCTGGTGGCCTGTTTCTACCTGTTTAATTTTCTGGGCAGCGGTCTGGCGGGTTATTTCCGGGGACGGGGCCGGGTAAACGTACCGGTGATTGGCGCAACGGGGCATATCTCGCTGAGGGTGGTGCTGTCTTTTCTCCTGGCGCCCCTTGTGGGGCTGCCGGCCGTAGCGCTGGCTACCGGCCTGGGCTGGATCGGGGTGGTCGCATTTTGGAGCGTTTTGGTTGCCCGGGATTTGAGACGGCTGTCCTGAGGCGAGGGGCGCTTGCCCTCCTGCACCGAATTTCGGATTTGCCGCCGGATCTGGCTCTTGCACAGCGGTTGGAGCTTGTGGTATAGTACAAAAGGCTCTTAATCCACATGTGATTCAAAATATGGGAGGAAAACGAGATGGCGAGAAAAAATTCCGTTTTCAGCCGCCGGCTGGAGCGGCACTATGATGAACTGAAGTGGCTGTATCATGAGCTCTATTGTGACGAACAGGCGTTTGGCTATTTTTTGGAGATGTTGGAGCGCTGCTGGGGAGAGCGGAAGAAGCCGCTCCGGGATCAGGACGCCGCGCGGGAGGCCGATCCCAACTGGTACCGCCGCCGGGACCTGTTGGGAATGATGCTCTATGTGGATGCCTTCGCCGGGGACTTGAAGGGGGTGGAGGGGAAACTGCCCTACCTCCGGGAGTGTGGGGTGAATTATCTCCACCTCATGCCCCTGCTGGAGTCCCCGAAGGGCCGTAGCGACGGCGGCTACGCTGTGTCCGACTTTCGTGCCGTTCAGCCCAGGCTGGGCACCATGGAGGACCTGGAGAAACTGGCCGACGCCTGCCGCCGGAAAAAGGTGAGTGTCTGCCTGGACTTTGTGATGAACCACACCAGCGAGGACCACGAGTGGGCCCGAAAAGCTCGGGCCGGGGAGCCGGGCTACCGGGAGCGCTACTTCTTTTACGACAGCTGGGATATCCCCCGGGAGTTTGAAAAAACGGTCCCCCAAGTGTTTCCTACAACCGCGCCCGGCAGCTTTACCCAGCTGGAGGATGGCCAAATTGTCATGACCAATTTCTACCCCTACCAGTGGGACCTGAACTACGCCAACCCCACTGTCTTCAACGACATGACAGAAAACCTCCTCTTTTTGGCGAACCGGGGCATCGACGTCATCCGCCTGGATGCCATTCCTTACATCTGGAAAGAGTTGGGCACCAACTGCCGCAATCTGCCTCAGGTCCACACCCTGGCCCGGATGCTGCGCATGGTGTGTGAAGTGGTCTGTCCCAGCGTCCTGCTGCTGGGGGAGGTGGTGATGGAACCGGCCAAGGTGGCGCCCTACTTTGGCACGCCGGAAAAGCCCGAGTGCCATATGCTCTACAATGTGACTACAATGGCCACCACCTGGCACACTCTGGCCACTGGAGACGCATCTTTGCTCAAACGGCAGATGGAGGCTGTCTGCTCCCTGCCCAAGGATTTTCTGTTCCTCAACTATCTGCGCTGCCATGACGATATCGGCTGGGGGCTGGACTACCCCTGGCTGGGCGAGCGTTTCGGTTGGAATGAGGTGGCCCACAAGCGGTATTTGAACGACTGGTTTACCGGAAAATTTTCGGGGAACAATGCCCGGGGGGAACTGTACAACGATGATCCCCGCCTGGGAGACGCGCGGCTGTGCGGAACGACCGCCTCCCTGTGCGGGCTTGAGGCGGCCGCCTTTGAGGGCGATCCATTTAAGCTGGAGCGGGCCGCGGCCTGTGATCTGACCCTCCACGCCTGGATGCTGTCGCAGAGCGGCATTCCGGTGATTTACAGCGGCGATGAGGTGGGCCAGCTTAACGACTACACCTACCATGACGACCCGGATAAGCGGGAGGACAGCCGTTACCTCCACCGGGGCGCCTTCCAGTGGGGGCTGGCGGAGCTCCGGACGGATGCGGACGCTTATCAGGGCAAGCTGTTCCAGGGCCTGCGCCGCCTGGAGTCCATCCGCGCGGAGGAGCCCTGCTTCGACGCCGGGGCCGATGTGCAGGTAATGGACAGCGGCGACAGCCGCGTCCTGGCCCTATGCCGCCGCTCCGGAGGCCGGGAGTTGGTCTGCCTGTTCAACTTCAGTGGGGAGTTTGTCCACGCCGGCGCGGACCGGGAGGGCGGCTATACCGAGCTGATGTACGGTACAAAATATGACAGCATCCGCGATATCGAACTGTGGCCCAACGGTTTTGCCTGGCTGCTGCGGGACGGGGCGGCGGATTGATGGGATCTGCCCGCGCGGGAAAGAAGGGGGGAGGCGCACGCTGCCGTGTGCCTCCCCTTAAAATATTCCGTTGAAGATTTCGCGGTTCTGGGCTATACTATTATGGTACGATTGACGAGAGGGGGAAAACGCTGTGTCCGGACACAAGCTGGGGAGGTATTGGACCGCGGCGGCGCTGTACCGGCGTGGGTGGAGCAAGGAGCTTGCCCGGGAACTCTTGCCGCAGCCCAGGATTGTCCCGCTAAACGGCCGTTCTGTCCGGATGTGGAGCAAAGACGACGTGCGCGCGGCGGAAGACAGCCCCCGATTTGCCCAGAGGATGACCAAACACGCCAGAGGGGCCCTGCGTTCAGGCGCAGCCCTTGCCCAGGCGTGGAATGAGGCGGAAAAGGACGATTCCCCAGCCTGGCTGCTGGCAAAGCACTACCACGACGGGCTGCTGCTCCGCCTATCCTCCGCAGCAAAGGCCAAGGGGGTCCGGCCGGCTCAGGTCACAGCCTGGCTCCGGGAATTTCTGGCCCTGGAGCGCAGATGTGACAGCACCCGCCTGCCCGAGGTGCTGCGGAACTTCCTGCGGACGGGAACCTGGCTGAGTGAATGTGACGGCCATTCCCTGGCGGTAGAGGTCCGTGCCCGATATCCCTATGTACTGTTTGCTGCGGCCAAGCAGGTGATTGAGGACTTTACAGCGGCCCAGCCTGAGGCCGATGTGGAGGGTATGCTGCGGATGAAGGGGTTCCCCGCGGCTCAGCTGTGCCGGGAGGGGCTGGCGACGGTGTGGTCGGTGTGGTATGTCCCCCAGGCCATCCGCACCAGTTTATCGCTGCTGATCGCGCTGAATCCCAAGGATGAGTACCCGGAAGCCCGGGCCATGCGCCGCCGTTTCGTGCTTCATCTGGGGGGTACCAATACGGGAAAGACCTACGCGGGCTTTCAGCGCTTGCAGCGGGCAAAGACGGGAATCTATCTTGCGCCGCTGCGTTTGCTGGCCCTGGAGGCCCAGGAGACGCTGCTGGACGCCGGAGTGGCGTGCAGCTTGTCCACCGGAGAGGAGGAGGATTTCCGGGAGGGGGACACCCATACGGCTGCCACTGCCGAGAAGCTTGACCTGAAGCGGCGCTATGAGGTGGCGGTCATCGATGAGTGCCAGATGATTGCCGACGGACAGCGGGGTTATGCTTGGACCCGGGCAATCCTGGGCGTGCTTGCTCCGGAGGTCCACCTGTGCGCCGCGCCGGAGGCCAAGGAGCTGCTGCTGCGCCTCATCGACAGCTGCGGCGACAGCGTGGAGGTGGAGGTCCACCAGCGGACTACGCCGCTGATCTGCATGTCCCACACTGTGGATTACCAGCGGGTCCGGCCAGGGGACGCCCTCATCACCTTTTCCAAGGTGGGGGTGCTCAGCGTGGCGGAGGACCTGCGCCAGAGCGGCAAGGAACCGGCCATTATCTACGGCGCCCTGCCCTACTCCACCCGGCGCAAGCAGATGGAGGGCTTCCTGGAGGGGAAGATGGAGTATATTGTGTCTACCGACGCCATCGGCATGGGGTTGAACCTGCCCATACGGCGGATTATTTTCATGGAGACAGAAAAGTTTGACGGTGTGGAACGCCGGGAGCTGAAGGCGGAGGAGATCAAACAGATTGCCGGCCGGGCCGGCCGGTTTGGGATGTACAACCGGGGCTACGTGGGGGCGACGCAGAACCTGCCTGCCATCCGGGCGGGGCTGGAGGCGGTAGTCCCGCCGCTTCAGTACGCCGTGGCGGGATTTTCCGACCTGGTGCTCCAGGTGGATTTCGATCTGCTGGAGGTCCTCACCCAGTGGAACCAGATGCCTACCGTGGAGCCCTACCGCAAGCTGGACGTCTCACGGTATATCACCATCATCTCCAAACTGCGGGAGATGGGCTTTGTGCTCACCCGGGAGCAGGAGCTGCGGGCGGCCAACATCCCCTTTGACGAACGGGAGGACGCCCTGCGGGAGCTGTTCTTTCAGCTGATGCGCCGCTGGCAGCAGGGGGAGGCGGTGGAGCAGCCTGGCCTGCCAGGGGAGGAGCCCACCCTGCCCGAGTTGGAGCTGTACTACAAAAAACTGGACCTCTATTTTTCCTTTGCCAGGGCGTTCGGCTGCTCTGTGGACGAGGACAGGCTTTACGACAGCCGGGAGCGGGTGGCCGATGAGATCAATGAGATTTTGCTCCACCGGCTGAGGAACAACATCCGTTTCTGCGCCCGGTGCGGCAAGGCGCTGCCGCTGCACCACCAGGGACGGCTGTGCGATATCTGCTACCGAAGGCAGCGCAGGCCCTCCCCAGGCTGGAGGCATAACACAGGATAACCAGCGGCCCCGCCTGGCGGAGCGTGTGCGCTCCCGGTTGGGCGGGGCCGTTGATTATCCCAGTTTTTTCATATAAACGCCGTTTTCTTCAAGAAAGCCCATTTTGGCCAGGTAGGCGGCGTGGGCCTGAGAGCCGTTCCCGGGAAAGACCAGGGTGTCAATTCCTTTGGACGGGAGCTTGGAATACAAGTAGGACCCGATAGAACAGTCCCGGTAGGTGGGGGTGGAGTAGTCCAGCGTGACTTGCAAGGTCCCTGGGGCGCGTTCTGTTCCCAGCAGAACGCCCGCCGGATTCCCGCTGCAGCAGACGATATACGCCCGGTCCGCTGCCGCGCCGGCCCCGGGGAAGCCGGGGAAGTATGTTTGGATGTCCTCCCGGTAGTAGTCCAGCAGGTAGTGCAAAAGGCCGTCCCGCTGCGCCGCGTCCACCAGATCGTAGCTTGGGCCCTTCTGCCTCAGCTTCAGCAGATTGTAGATGTTGATGCCCACCAGGCAGATGTTCATCAGAGCGGTTGGATAGGAGTGGATCATCAGGGCGTAGGCCGCGAAAATTCCGCTGCCTATGGTGTTGATGACCCGCAGCTTGACCACGGACGACATAAGCATAGATACCACCACCAAGGCGGAGCCCAAATAACCGATTAGTTCAATCATGGCGTTATCCCCCAATTCAAACATATTCCGACACTATTATAGCCCCTGCACAGCAAGTGCGCAAGCGGGAAAACAAGAAAGGAAGACTGCCGAGGCAGCCTTCCTTTCTTTGAGGGGTGCGTAAACGCGCCGAGAGGGGGATGGCGCAGGTACGCGAATCAGAAGAAGAACCGGGGGACGACATATAGCAGAAGGGATGCGATAACAGCCGCTACGACGATGGCCCGCCACAGCTTGTACTCCCGGTCCATGGCCTGCCGCTCCCCCTCGGAGGGTTCTTCCGGGGGCTCGGTGGGCAGCTCGGCGGAGATTTCCGCCTTTGTACCGGTCCGGGCGGCGTAGACGTAATAGAGGATCATGCCGAAGACGCACCACACCACGCCGCTGATGATAGCGGAGAAGCCCAGCTGGGTCATCATGATGATATAGATGACGGCGGAGACCGGAATTCCCACCGTTGCCGCCGGCGCCTTGTAGGGGCGGTAGAGCTCAGGGTGTTTTTTTCGCAGGCCGCCGGCAGAGATGATGCCGATCACATAGAAAAACAGGTCGGCGAACAGACTTACGGAGGCCACATACTGCACTGAGTTGGTCAGGGTGAGCAGGAGCGCGACCACACCGAGGAACAGAATAGACACATAGGGCGTTTTGTACTTGGGATGAATTTTGGTGAAAATCTGGGGGAGCATGCCGTCCCGCGCCATGGCGAACAGGGTGCGGGGAGGGGTGGTAATGCAGGAGTTCATGGTGGACAGCCCGCCGCCGAAAGCAATGCCTGCGGCCAGCAGGGCCAGGGGGATCCCCAGAATACCCGCAGCCATCATAGCCTCCGCGTAGGGCGCTGCGGCAACAGCCAGCTGGTCCAGGCGTTCGGGGGGGACGATGCCAACCAGGTACCACTGGAAGAACAGGTTGACCGCCAGGATGATGAACGGGGCAAGCTTCATAGCCCGGGGGATATTGATGTGGGGGTATTTGATCTCCTCGCTCATGGAGCAGCAGGCTTCAAAGCCCGCGAAGCACCACCAGATCATGGCCACATTGGCCAGGAAGCCCTGGGGGCCGCCGCTGAGGAAGTCAGGCTTTTGGACAAAGTTAGGCAGGCTGATATTGGGGATCATCATGATGAACCAGACGATGGCCACGCCCCAGAAGAAGTACATGAAGGCGTTGGACATGCGGCCGGTCATCTCCACGCCCCCCGCGTTCAGGACGGTGAAGAACAGGATGCACAGGCAGGCCAGGACCAGGTCGCTCACCGGCAGTTCAATGCCGAAGGCGGAGAACATGGTTTTGAAGTAGAATGTGAAAGCGAAGGCTTCACTGCTGGCTACGCAGATGATGGCGATAATGTAGTTCCAGCCGGCCAGGAAGCCCATAGGCCGGGAGAGCCCCGTCAGGGCGTATAGGTAGGTGCCGCCGGAGTAAGGCAGCGCAGAACCCATCTCGGCATAGAGAAGGGCGGGATATATGGTAATCAGCAGGGCGACAACGGTAGCCAGGATGATCCCGTTGCCCATCAGCCCCACCACGTTGGCGCCGGTCACAAATAGACCTACACCTACCACCTGCCCTACGGAGATGGTGACGGATTCCTTCATTCCAAATGAGCGCTTGAGGGTCTGTCCGGTTTTGTTTTCCATATCAATCTCTCCTCGTTACACAAAATGCGTTATAACAGCTCCATTCTGATTTCAGCGGCCCGGGCGTGGGCGGCCAGGCCCTCGCCGTGGGCCATACGGGAGACCAGAGGAGCGATTTCCCGCATGGCGGCGGGCTGATAGCGCTGGAAGGTGCACACCTTAAGGAAGGTGCCCACCCATACGCCGCCGGTGTAGCGGGCGGCGCGGACTGTGGGCAGTGTGTGGTTGGTGCCCGAGGCGTAATCGCCGAAAACCTCGCCGGTCTCCTGGCCGATAAACAGGGAGCCGAAGTTGACCAGCTTGGGCAGGATGCTCTCATCTTGTACGATGACCTCCAGATGTTCAGGGGCGCAGTCGTTGGCGATGTCCGCAGCCTCTTCCAGGCTTCCGGCAAGGATGACCTCTCCGTAGGCGTCCCAGGAGGCCCGGGCAATTTCTGCCGTCTCCAAGGTGGACAGCTGCTCCTGAACCGCTTGCAGTACCGCCTGTCCCAGCGGCCGGCTGGTGGTGACCAGGATGCCCTTGGCCAGCCGGTCGTGTTCCGACTGGGCCAGCATGTCCGCAGCCAGGATGCGGGGGTCGGCGCAGCCATCGGCGATGGCCAGCACCTCGCTGGGGCCGGCGAAAAAGTCGATGCCCACCTGGCCGTAGCACTGGCGTTTGGCCTCGGCCACGTACTGGTTACCCGGCCCGACAATCACGTCCACAGCAGGGATCTGTTCGGTGCCGTAGGCCAGGGCCGCGATAGCCTGGGCGCCCCCGGCAACGTAAATCTCGTCCGCGCCGGCGATGTCCATGGCAGCCAGGGTTTTGTAGTGAATGGAGGCAGTGCCCTTCACAGCCGGGGCGCAGGCGGCTATCCGGGCCACGCCCGCAGCCTTGGCGGGGATAATCAGCATCAGGGCGGTGGAGAAGAGGGGGTAGGAGCCGCCGGGGACATAGCAGCCGCAGGAGCTGACCGGGATTACCCGGTGGCCCAGGACGGAACCGGGTACATTGGAGAAGCCGTCCAGCTCGGTCAGGCAGCCCTTCTGTGCCAGGGCAAACTTGCGGATGTGGTCCGCAGCCCTGCGCAGATCGTCCAGTTCCTCCTGGGTCATCTGGGCGTAGGCTGCGTCAATCTCCTCCCGGGTGACCCGCAGCGCGGTGCGGCTGTTGCCGTCAAAGCGGCCGTTGTACTCCACCAGGGCGCTGTCGCCCCGGGCGCGGATGGCCTGAATGATCTCAGCCACGCGGCGGCCCCGCTCCGCCACCTCATCCGCCGGGCGGACGGACGCTTTCTTCAGGTATTCCATAGGGGATGACCTCCTTTTACTTGGTGGTCCTATGATACGCTGTGGAGCGCAGGCGAAGTCAACCCCGATTATCTTTTGATTTTTGGGATTTTCTTGACTATAGTATAGATTTGTGGTATAAGGATACCAGCCGGAAAAGGAGGGGTTCCCATGAGGATTGGGCAGGTGGTGCGGCGATACAATATCCCGGTCAATACCCTCTATTTTTATATTAATAACGGCCTTTTGGTCCCGCCCAGGCGAAACGGTCAGTATGTGTTCGACCAGCACACCCTGGAGGAGCTGGAGTGGCTGCTGGAACTGAAAAAACTGGAGTTCCCTCTAAAGACCATTCACCGCCTGCTCTCCCTTCGGCGCATCTCAAATTTCTGTTCTGAGGAGGATCAGGAGGAGCTGCGGGCCATTTTTCAGGATCAGGCGGAGGAGCTGAAGCGGCGGGAGGCCCAGATATCTGCGGCCCGCCAGCGGGTGGGGCGGAAGCTGTTCGAGCTGGAGCGGCGCCCCGCGGCCGGGACCCGGACCGGCGTGCCGGTGAACATGCTGCATCTGCTGTGCTGTCCCAACTGCAAGGGGGAGCTTATGCTGGAGAACGCCAGTATGAGCCAAAAATATGTCTTTCAGGCCGCTTTGCGCTGCGGCTGCGGTTATTCGGCGGCCATCCGGGACGGGATCTTGCAGACGAAGAACGTCAACACCAGCCTATATGACAAGCCGGACACCACCCGGGAGCTGTACCGGGACCTGCCCTCTATGACGCTCAGCCTCTACGAGCGGTCCTACCACTGGCTGGAGGACCATATCAGGAACCGGGTTCCCCATGGCAGGGTGTGGCTGGAGGGATATGTGAATGCCTGGTTCTTTTTCCACAACCATTTGGAGCTGCTGGACCGGAGCGACTGCCTGATTGTAATCGACAAGTTTCCGGAGACGCTGCTGGCTTATAAGGCGGTAATCGAGCGGCAGGGGATGCCCTGCGATATCCTATACATCTCCGACTGCAGCCCGCTGCCTCCGCTGCGGGAGGGGGTGGTGGACTGCGTGATGGACTTTTTCGCGGTCAATGAGCACAATTTTTATCACGCGGATCTATACCTCAACCAGCTGGTCCCCTACTTGAAGCGGGAGTGTGAACTATTTGGCGTCTACTTTTTTTTCCGGAATGGCGGGGTGTCTATGCGGAAGCTGCTGGCCGACTATCCGGAATCGTCCCCCAATAATTTTAATGTCCGGTGGTTTTTCCGGGAGATGGAGCGAAATTTCCGGGTCATTGAGACGGCGGACTGCGGCTTTTCCCTCAACTCTGGGGATAACCTGGGCCTGGGCTTCCACATCCCGGGGGAGGAGCTGCATTTGCAGCCCTATTATGCCCGGCAGAAGGAGAGGATTCCATGATACCTACCTATGAGCAAATGGGAGATTGGCTGGAGGAGATTGCAGCGCAGTTCCCGGAGGCGTTTTTTGAGGACCTGGACGGCGGCATCCAACTGGAGGAAGGGGCGCTCCCCGACCCGGATTTTCCCCCAGGGGAGATGTATATTATGGGGGAGTATGTCCACGACTTTCTGGGCCGGTATATCCTGTTGTACTACGGCTCCTTTTCCGCCCTGCTGGACGAGGAGGGAGAGGAGGCGTGGAGAGAGGAAATTTTTGCCACCGTGGCCCACGAGTTTACTCATCATTTGGAGGAGACTGCCGGCCTCCACGCCCTGGATGACAAGGACTTGGAATTTTTGCGGCAGGCCCTGGAGGAATACGGCCGGGAGGCCCCGTAAACAGACTAGACAGAGAGGAGGCGCGCCATGACCGGACGCTTTGCGCCCAGCCCCAGCGGGCGGATGCACCTGGGCAACCTGTGGTCCTGCCTGCTGGCGTGGCTGTCTGCCAGGAGCGGGGGTGGCGGAATGGTTCTGCGGCTGGAGGACCTGGACCCGGACCGGTGCCGCCGGGAGTACTGTGATCAGGTGATGCGGGACCTGGAGTGGCTGGGGCTGGACTGGGACGGCCAGCCGGTGTACCAGAGCCGGCGCACCGGGGCCTACGCCGAAGCTTTCCAGGAATTGGAAAAGCAGGGGCTGCTCTATCCCTGTTTCTGCACCCGCGCGGAGAGGCTGGCCGCTTCGGCCCCCCACCGCTCCGATGGAGCCGCCGTCTACAACGGGCGCTGCGGGCGGCTGACGGCGGAGGAGCGGGAAAAACTGGCCGGTATTCGCCCCTCCGCCTGGCGGGCGCGGGTCCCGGAGGAGGAGCGGTCCTTTGCCGACTTGCTTCAGGGGACGTATTCAGAGAATCTGGCGCGGGACTGCGGAGATTTTATCCTCCGCCGGTCCGACGGGGTGTACGCCTATCAGCTGGCTGTCGTTGTGGACGACGCCGCTATGGGGGTCACCCAGGTGGTGCGGGGGAGCGATCTGCTGTCCTCCACGCCCCGGCAGCTGTGGCTCCAGGAGCGGCTGGGCCTGCCCCATCCGGAATACGGCCACCTGCCCCTCCTGCTGGCCCCCGATGGCCGGCGGCTGGCCAAGCGGGACCGGGATCAGGAGCTGGGCCAGCTCCAGAAGCGGTATACCGCGCCCGAACTGGTAGGTCTGCTGGCCCATGCCGCCAACCTCCTCGACCGCCCCGAGGCGGCTGCGCCCCGGGAATTGCTCCCGCTTTTTTCCTGGGAAAAGCTGCCCAAGGAGGACTTTGCTGCGCTGGAATAGCTTCGGATTGGTTTTTCCTCTTGCAATTCAGACGGCAGTTCGCTATAATATCATGGAATGATTATCGATTCGGCCTGTGCGGGCCAAACGATACGGGAGAGTGTTTGCATTGAAGTATGATTTTACCGCCATTGAGAAAAAGTGGCAGACCAGGTGGAAGGATGAAAAAACCTTTGCCTGCAAGAACGGCGATCCCAGGCCCAAGTTCTACGGTCTGGTGGAGTTCCCTTATCCTTCCGGTGCGGGGCTCCATGTGGGCCATCCCAGGCCCTACACCGCCATGGATGTCATTGCCCGGAAAAAGCGGATGGACGGCTATAATGTCCTGCTGCCTATCGGCTACGACGCCTTTGGGCTGCCTACTGAGAACTTTGCCATTAAGAACCATATTCATCCCGCCATTATCACCAAACAGAACATAGAAAACTTTACCCGGCAGCTCCATATGCTGGGCTACTCCTTCGACTGGGACCGCTGCGTAGACACCACCGACCCCAGCTACTATAAGTGGACCCAGTGGATTTTCCTTCAGCTGTACAAGCACGGCCTGGCCTACAAGACCACCATGCCGGTGAACTGGTGTACCTCCTGCAAGTGCGTGCTGGCCAACGAGGAGGTGGTGGAGGGAGTCTGCGAGCGCTGCGGCTCCCCGGTCATCCGCAAGGAAAAGTCCCAGTGGATGCTGAAAATCACAGCCTACGCCCAGAAACTGATCGACGGGCTGGATACCGTGGACTTTATCGAGCGGGTAAAGACCCAGCAGCGCAACTGGATTGGCCGCTCCACCGGCGCGGAGGTTACCTTCAAGGCCACCACCGGGGATGATATTGTGGTGTTTACCACCCGCCCCGATACCCTCTTCGGCGCGACTTACATGGTCATCTCCCCGGAGCACCGCTTTGTGAAGGAGTGGAAGGACAAGCTGCAAAACTGGGACGAGGTTGTCGCCTACGTGGAGGAGGCAGGCCGCAAGTCTGACTTTGAGCGTACCGAACTGGCCGCCGACAAGGAGAAGACCGGCGTGGAGTTGAAGGGCGTCCGGGCGGTCAATCCGGTGAATGGGCGGGAGATCCCCATCTTTATCTCCGACTATGTTCTGGCCTCCTACGGAACCGGGGCCATCATGGCCGTCCCCGCCCACGATACTCGCGACTGGGCTTTCGCCAAGAAGTTCGGCTGTGAGATCATTGAGGTGGTGTCCGGCGGCGAAGACGTGCAGAAAGAGGCGTTTACGGCTAAAGACGACACCGGCATCATGGTCAACTCCCAGTTCCTCGACGGCATGACCGTGAAGGACGCCATTCCCGCCATCACCAAGTGGCTGGAGGAAAAGGGAATCGGCCATGAGCAGGTGAACTACAAGCTCCGGGACTGGGTGTTCTCCCGCCAGCGGTACTGGGGGGAGCCCATCCCCATGGTGTGGTGCGACAAGTGCGGCTGGGTCCCTCTGCCCGAGGATCAGCTGCCCCTGCTGCTGCCCGAGGTGGAGAGCTATGAGCCCACGGATACCGGCGAGTCCCCCATCGCCAAGATGACCGACTGGGTGAACACCGCCTGTCCCTGCTGCGGCGGTCCCGCCAAGCGGGAGACGGACACCATGCCCCAGTGGGCGGGGTCCTCCTGGTACTTCCTGCGGTATATGGACCCCAACAACGACAAGGCCCTGGCCTCCAAGGAGGCCTTGGACTACTGGGGCCAGGTGGATTGGTACAACGGCGGCATGGAGCACACCACCCTGCATCTGCTCTACTCCCGGTTCTGGAACAACTTCCTCCACGACATCGGCGTCATCCCCCACGCCGAGCCCTACGCCAAGCGCACCAGCCATGGCATGATTTTGGGCAAGAACCCCCACTACGTGGGCAACGTGGATACCGAGGAGGAGAAGCAGGCCCTGATCGACAAGTACGGCTCTCAGGCCCTGCGGCCTTCGGTAAAGATGTCCAAATCTCTGGGCAACGTGGTCAACCCTGACGACGTCATCCGGGACTACGGCGCGGACACCATGCGGCTGTATATCATGTTCATCGGCGACTTCGAGAAGACCGCTACCTGGTCCGATGAGTCTGTCCGGGGCTGCAAGAAGTTCCTGGACCGGGTGTGGAACCTGAGCGAGAGGCTCAAAGAGGACGATGGCTACTCCGATGAAAACGAGCAGGCCGTCCACAAGGCCATTAAAAAGGTATCCTCCGACATTGAGGCCATGAAGTTCAATACCGCCATCGCCGCCCTCATGGCCCTGGTCAACGATTTTTATGCAAAGGGCGCTACCAGGGGCGACTACAAGGCCCTGCTTTTGATGCTGTCCCCCTTTGCCCCCCATCTGTGCGAGGAGCTGTGGGAGATGAACGGCTACGGGGGGCAGGTGTGTCTCCAGAGCTGGCCGGAGTATGACGAGAGCAAGACTGTGGCCGCCACCGCCAGGATGGCCGTCCAGGTGGGCGGTAAGGTGAAGGCCAACATAGTGGTTGCCGCCGATGCCTCCGACGAGGACATAGTCGCCGCAGCCCTGGCCGAGCCCAAGGTGGCCAAGCTGGCCGAGGGGATGCAGCTGGTGAAGTCCATCGTGGTCAAGGGCAAGCTGGTCAGCCTGATTTTCAAGCCCCGGTAACATTCACAAGCTGTTTACAAATCTTCTCTTGACAGATTGGCCAAAAGGAAATATAATGGTAATGTTAAAGCCATAAAAATGGCCCTACGTGAGCGGGAGTTACCCCGCCGCGCGCGGAGGGAGGGAAATATAAATGTCGGAAGTCCGTGTGAGAGAAAACGAGTCTCTGGAGAGCGCCCTGAAGCGCTTTAAGCGCAGCTGTGCCAAGTCCGGAGTGCTGGCCGAGGTCCGCAAGCGTGAGCACTACGAGAGCCCCAGCGTCAAGCGCCGCAAGAAGTCTGAGGCCGCTCGCAAAAACCGCAAGAAGTTCTACTAAAAAACCAAAACCGCCGAAAGCTTGGCTTTCGGCGGTTTTTCGATTTCTCCGTAAGGGAAATAAACGGCAGGCCTGTCCGGATACCGGCAGCGATTGCAGAACCGGAGCGTGGTGCGTCAAAAAAAGCAGTCGATTCCCTGGTCCAGGAAAATCTGCCGGTACTGGGTCAAATCCTCCGGATGCAGGGCGTTCACGCCAGTAAGCTCATAGGGCCGGTTTAAAAACTCGTACTTCCGCTCTCCCATCTGGTGAAACGGAAGCAGCTGGACTCGGGTAAGCCCAATATGGCTCAGCAGGCCGGCAATTCCAAACGCATCCTCCGTTTTTTCGTTAAAACCGGGAATCACCGGAACCCGCGGCAGAATGTTCAGGCCCCGCTTATGCCCCCAGCGGAGGTTTTGAATGATCAGTTCATTCCCTGTGCCGGTTCCCGCTTTATGAGCTTCGGAATCCCAGTGCTTCACGTCAAACAGCAGCAAATCAAACTTCGGCGCAAGACGCTGAAAGACAACCGGCTGAACGCATCCGGTGGTCTCAATTGCGGTATGAATCCTGTTCTCCTTCAAACGCGAGAGCAGCGCCTCAACAAAGTCCGGCTGCATCATGCCCTCCCCGCCGGAGATTGTGACTCCACCGCCGGATTCCTCATAGAAGTCCATGTCCTGGATGCAGGCCTCGTAGACCTCATCCACAGTTTTCTCCTCGCCTTCACAGGTGAGGGCTCGCTTCGGACAGCTGCGGACACAGGTCAGACAGCCGGTGCATTTAGCAAAATCTATGTGAATTTTGCCGTCCTCTGTTGAAAAAACTGCCTGCTCCGGACAGGAAGCCAAGCATTTTTTGCAGTGAACACATGTACTGCTGTGGTATAGGACCTGGGGCTCATACCTCTGCGACTCGGGGTTTGAACACCATTTGCAGCGCAGCGGACAGCCTTTTAGAAACACGTTGGTGCGCACGCCGGGGCCGTCGTGAATGGAGAACTTCTGAATATTAAATATGATGCCTTTTTGTTCCATGAGGCGGTACACTCCTTATCAGAGACGGGGCGGTCCCTTTACTGCGGTATATATTATCACAGGCGCCCATGGATGTAAAGAAAATATTTCATTTGAAACTAAATATAATTTTGATAGAAGGAAATGTTGACATTGCGCCTGCATTGGAGTATAATAAAACTGCATACGGAACGCAATTCCATTTCGTTCAGAAATTTTTTCGTTATGAAAGGAGCCCACCATGGAAAACAAAGCGCACTTTGGGGGTTTAACCCCCCGCATGCAGGCATATCGTGAAAGCGTTCTGAATCAGAAGCCCTACATCGACGCGCAGCGCGCTATTCTGGCAACTGAGTCCTATAGGGGCAGCCTGAACCAGCCGCCCGTTATGAAACGCGCCCTTATGCTGAAGAATATCCTGGAAAAGATGGACATTTACATTGAGGACGAGACCATTCTGGTGGGGAACCAGTCCTCTGTCAACCGGGGGGCGCCGGTGTTTCCGGAATACACCATGAAGTTCATCATGGATGAGCTGGATCTGTTCGAAAAACGAGACGGCGATGTGTTTTATATTACAGAGGAGACGAAGGAACAGCTGCGTGCCATCGCCCCTTTCTGGGAGAATAACAACCTCCGGGCCCGGGGGGAGGCGCTGATCCCGGATGAAATGCAGGTTTATATGGAGACCGGCTTCTTTGGCATGGAGGGCAAACTGAACGCGGGAGACGCGCATTTGGCGGTAGACTACGGCAGCATGCTGGAGGTTGGCCTGAGGGGCTATCAGGAGCGGGCGGAGAAGCTCAAGGCGGAGCTGGACCTCACCGACCCCGCCGCTATTGACAAGTACCAGTTCTACAAGGCTGTGCTCATTGTGTTGGACGCGGTGAAGGGCTTTGCCGCCCGTTACGCTGCACTGGCCCGTGAAAAAGCCCTGCTTGCCGCAGAACCTCGCAGGTCGGAGCTTTTGGAAATTGCGCGTATCTGCGAAAAGGTCCCCTATGAGCCGGCAGAGACCTTCCATGAGGCGGTGCAGGCGGTTTGGTTTATCCAGCTGATTTTACAGATCGAGTCCAACGGCCATTCCCTGAGTTATGGCCGTTTTGACCAGTATGCGTACCCCTATCTGGCCTCCGACTTGGAAAAAGGGACGGTGACGGAGGATCAGGCGGTAGAGTTGCTGACCAACCTGTGGATCAAGACGCTGACCATCAACAAGGTCCGCTCTCAGGCCCACACTTTCTCCAGCGCGGGAAGCCCTATGTACCAAAACGTTACCGTGGGAGGGCAGACTGCTGACGGCAGGGACGCGGTGAACAAGCTGTCCTTTCTGGTGCTGAAATCCGTGGGACAGACCCGCCTGCCCCAGCCCAACCTGACGGTGCGGTATCATAAAAACCTGAATCAGGCGTTTATGGACGAGGCGATTGAAGTACTTAAGCTTGGAACCGGTATGCCCGCGTTCAACAATGACGAGGTGATTATCCCCTCCTTTATAGAAAAAGGGGTGAAGAAGGAGGACGCCTACTGCTACTCCGCCATCGGCTGCGTGGAGACGGCGGTTCCCGGCAAGTGGGGCTACCGCTGTACGGGCATGAGCTACCTGAACTTTCCCCGTATTCTGCTGATGGTTATGAACAATGGCATCGATATGACCTCTGGCAAGCGGTTTGTCAGGGACTATGGAAATTTCCGGGATATGGAGACCTTTGACGAGCTGATGAACGCTTGGGACGGGGCCATCCGTGAGCTGACTCGCGCCAGCGTCACCGTTGAAAACGCCATTGACCTGGCCAGCGAGCGGGAGGTGCCGGACATCCTCTGCTCCTGCCTGACCCAGGACTGCCTGGGTCGGGGCAAGACGATCAAGGAGGGCGGCGCGGTTTACGATTTCATCTCCGGGCTCCAAGTGGGCATCGCCAACATGGCCGACAGCTTGTCCGCCATTAAGAAGCTGGTCTTTGAGGAGAAGAAGCTGACCCGTGAGCAGCTGATGGAGGCCCTATCCAGCGACTTCGCCGGTCTGGAGGGGGAGGAAATTCGTCAAATGCTCATCAACGACGCCCCCAAGTATGGCAACGATGATGATTACGCGGATCAGCTGGTGGTGGACGCCTATGCCTCCTACCTGGACGAAATGAAGAAATACCCAAACACCCGTTTTGGCAGAGGCCCCATTGGCGGCATCCGATATGGCGGTACCTCCTCCATTTCGGCCAATGTGGGGCAGGGCTTTGGTACGATGGCTACGCCAGACGGCCGCCACGCCAAGGAACCGCTGGCCGAAGGCTGTTCTCCCGCTCACGCCATGGATAAAAACGGCCCTACCGCCGTGTTCAAAAGCGTGTCTAAGCTGCCCACCCATGAGATCACCGGCGGTGTTCTGCTGAACCAGAAGGTCACCCCCGCCATGCTCTCTAACGAGGAGAACACCAAAAAACTGGAGACAATTATCCGGACCTTCTTTAACCGGCTGGAGGGATACCATGTGCAGTACAATGTGGTGGACAAGGAGACGCTGCTGGACGCCCAGGCACACCCCGAGCAGCACAAAGACCTGATTGTCCGGGTGGCCGGTTACAGCGCGTTCTTCAACGTGCTGAGCAAGGCGACCCAGGACGATATTATTGGACGGACCGAGCAGAGCTTATAGTTCTCGCTTCCGGCGAAGCGGGGGAGATGTCAGGAGGGGGCGCGTATGGATATTCTTGCCATCGACATTGGGGGGACGTTTATCAAGTACGCTCATATGACGGAAAACGCCGGGATCCTTGCCCGGGGAAAGGTTCCCACGCCGCAATCGGGAAGGGAGGAGCTGATTGAAGCCATCGGCAAAATCTATGACAGTATGCCGGCTGCGGACGGCCTGGCAATCTGTATGCCGGGCATTATAGATTCGGAAAACGGCTACTGCGTTACCGGGGGAGCCTTGCGCTATAACGATGACTTTTACCTCCGCCATGTGTTGTATGAGCGCTGCCCGGTCCGGATCGTCATAGAAAATGACGCTAAGTGTGCCGCCGTGGCGGAGGCAAAAATGGGCAGCCTGAAGGGAGTCCGGGAGGGGCTGGTGTTGATTTTTGGTACGATGATCGGAGGAGGCATCATTCATAACCATGAGCTGCTGCGCGGCCGGCATTTTTCCGCCGGTGAGGTGTCCTATATCATTCCCCACGCCGAAAGCAGGGCTTCTTTTGAAAATCTGTGGGGGAACCGCAACGGGACGCCCCGGTTGTGCCGGCTGTACGCCGAGAAAAAAGGGCTTGATCCGGATACGGTGGACGGCCTGATGGTTTTTAACGCGGTGAATGCCGGCGAGAAGGAGGCAATCGACAGCCTTATCAAATTTACCAGGGGAATAGCGGTGCAGATTTTTAATCTGCAAACAATTCTTGATCCGGAGCGGATCGCGATTGGCGGCGGCATCAGCGCCCAGCCTGTTTTGATCGAGTACATCAAAAAGCACCTGGACCGGCTGTACAGTGACTGCCCTTATCAGATCCCCCGGGCGGAGATCGTCACCTGCAAATTCCAAAACGACGCCAACCTGATTGGCGCGCTGCAATGCTTTTTGAGCGTCTATCCCAGTGAGCCAGCTGGCTGCGGGCTCTGATTGACCTGGAAACGTTCAGCCGACGCAATCGTTGTATTCCGATTGCGCCGGCTGAACGTTTTCTCATTCCGCTAAAATTGCCTGAATCCCCTGTTCCCGCAAGGACGCCAGTGCGTCCTGGGGAATGCTCCGGTTTGTTACGACAATCCGGGGCTGGGGCGGATTTTTTTGCGGCAGATTCAGGGGCACAACGCCCCGGCGGCCAAACTTCTCGCTCTCCGTTAATACCACGACCTTCTCCGCCTGGCGGGCCATGTCCCGAACCGCCTGGGCCCGCATGTGATCCTGGTTGGTAAAGCCGGTGAGGTCTGAGTAACCATCCACGCCAATGAAAAAATGGCTGACAAAGAACTCCTCCGCGCAAAGCCGCACCAAAGGTCCCACCATGACCTGAGCTTCCGGCTGATAGATTCCGCCCAGGAGAATAATCTGAAAGGAGCACTTGCCCCGGATATAGGCCGAGATAAACGCGCTGTTGGTGATAATGGTTAAGTCCTTCCGGCGCTCCGCTATCACATCCGCCAGCAGGGCGCAGCAGCTCCCGCTTTCGATCATGATGGTGTCGCCGTTTTCCACCAGCTCTGCCGCCCGCTGAGCGATCTTGTGCTTTTCCTCATAGTGGTAGGCAATGCGGCTTTGAATGTCGTCAGGGCTTCTCAAAACCGCGTAGCCGTGTTCCCGGACAATGATCCCCCGGCGCTCCAACTCATCCAAGTCCTTGCGCATGGTGACCTGAGACACGCCAATCCGCTCGGCCAGGGTGGAGACTTCCAACTTGCGCCCTGCGGTAAGTAGCTCAAGAATCAGCGTTTCACGATTCCTTTTCATACGTTTTCCTCAGCTTTGTCAAATGGATGCGTTCAGTATAACACAAAAAGAGATATGTGTAAATTGGAAGATTTCGAAGGGAAAGCGTCCGCTTGAGCGCTTCCCCGAAAGCGGGAAGGGCTCGCCGCCCGCTATGCACAGACGGCAAGCCCGTTCGGATGCTTGAACGCGGTTTTGCAGTGGTCAGGCCCAGGGCAACCAGCTCTGCCTGCTGCGGGCGTTCATGACGTCCAGCGCGCCATCCAGCATGACAGCGGCGTCGGCCATGGTGAGCGTATCCGCCAACTGGACGGCCCCGGCAGTGTCCGCCCGGATGATTCCGGAGGCGGACAGATTAGCAGCCGCCTGCGCGGCCCAGTGGCCGTTGTCCGGGGAGAATACCGCCACCGGGGCGTCTGTAATGTCCAGCAGATTGTCCAGCATGACGGCGGCTTCCGCCCGGGAGATGGTGTCCTCCGCGCCAAAGACCGGTGCGCCGCTCTCATCCCGGGAGCCCTGGACTACCCCCGCTTTCAGCGCGGCGGAGACCGCTCCCTTGGCCCAGGTAGGAATGGCGTCGTCATCAGAGAACCCGGTAAGGGTGATCCCCTCCAGATCCTCCAGTCCGGCCACCGACATGGCCATAGTCAGAAACTGGGCCCGGGTGACGGTCTGGTCCGGGTCAAAGAAGCAGCGGCCGTTCACATACCGGCCCACATAGACCCCTTCCTCCGCCAGGCGGATGGCGGCTTTCTGGGCGGGGTGGCCGTTCAGGTCGGAATAGGTTACTTTGGTGCTGGGCTTGTCGATGCGCAGAGATACCTTGGCCTCGGGGGAGGTGTTGCCCGCCGGATCGATGGCCACATAGGTGAAGGAGTCGGAACCGGTTTTGTTTTCATAGGGGGTGTAGACAAACTGGCCGTCCTCCGCCAAATCAACCGCCCCGCGGGCGGGAGTGGAGGTAAGCCGGAAGGTGAGGGCGTCTCCCTCGCCGTCTATGGCATCGAAGTAGCCGGTGATGGCCACGTTTTTGTAGGTGGTCAGCTCCATATTCCGGGCCACGGGTGGGTTGTTCTCCTGGTCGAGGAGATAGATGGTTGCTGTGGCCTGGGGGGCCTCCTGGGCGGAGGAGAAGGAGGGGGTGAACACCAGCGTGGTGGTGGTGACGGTGGGGGACTGCGCGCTCTGGAAACGCAGTCCGGACAGGGCGGTGGCGTCCACGAAAGAGCCCGCCGCCACCGCCTGGCCGCCGATGCACAGCTCACCCGCTCCAGGGTCGGGCAGGACGTCAAGGGTAATGCCATTCAGGACGGCCTTGTTGCTGGTTTTAATTACAAAGTCCTCCTTGTCAAAGGCGATGATGGAGCCGATTAGTCCGTTTTTGGAAAAGTCCTCCACATAGGGTGCGTCCACCTTTTTGCTCCAGAAGAAGGCGGAGGCGGGAAGCGCCAGGGAGAACGCCAGGGCCAGCGCCAGAAGGGGCGCCAGACCCCGGCGAAGGGAATCGCTGCGTTTCATGGGGATACCTCCTTTAAAATGGGTGTATCCCTATTGTTTTTCCGTTTCAGGGAAATTATGCGAGCAAAATAATCCCGTTATGTAGGCGGGCGCTGCTGAAAAACCGGTTCATGCGTCCTGTTCGTCCGCGTCAGACAGCGACATAATGGACACTTCAAACGCGGTGCGCTCCTGAGTCCGGCCATCGATCTCCTTGGTGTATACCCGGCTTTGCAGCCGCCCTTCCAAGGCTAGGCAGTCGCCCACCTCCATGGCGCCGCAGCGGTAGGCCAGACTGCCCCAGGCAATGCAGGGCAGGTAGTCGGCCCGGCCATAGCGGCGGTTTGCGGCTAGAATCATGTCGCAGATGGTGCGGCCCAGGGGGGTCGTGCGGAGGATGGGCGGCTTGCATAGGGTTCCGGACAGCTCCAGATGGTTTTCGTCCTCTCCCTCCTCCTGGGCCAGCTCTTTGGCAAAGACGCTGACCACCAGCCTACTGCCCACGCCGCTGCGGTTGTTAAAGGTGCGCACCTCGCCCCAGACGGCGAGGGGGCTGCCCTCGCCCAGAGGGGGCAGAGCGTCCAGCTGCTGCCGGGAGGCGATGACATGGAGGGTATCCTCCGCGCCAGACAGGCGGCATACCGTCAGCGGGAGCAGCAGGTACTCCACACCGTGATTCACATGGGAGAGCGCGGGAGGGCCGGCCAGCCGCCCCCGGAGAAAAATTTTGTTGTTGTTGGTCTGCATAGAAGCAACACTCCTAATCGTCAAACGAACGCTAAGCGTCTGTTGCTTCCATCCTATGCGGCGGAGGGGAGAGGTATGTCCCCAAAATAAAAACCCCTCCTGCGTTGGCGGGAGGAGTTAGGATGCGCTCTTTTCTTCCTGAACAGCCGGCAAGACGGTCGTAATGCGGGTGCCTACGCCGGGCCGGGAGACGACCTCGAACCAGCCGCCGTGGCGCTCCACGATCCACCGGGCGATGGACAGCCCCAGCCCGGTGCCGCCGGTTTTCCGGTCCCGGGACAAGTCGGTGCGGTAGAAGCGGTCGAAGATGTGGGGAATGCCGTCGGCAGGGATGCCGATTCCCTCGTCCTGAACCGTGACCCGGACGCAGTCCCCGCTCCCGGAGACCCGCAGATAGATCCGGCCCTCGGAGGAGCTGTATTTCAGGCTGTTGTCCATAAGAATGCGCAAAACCTGCTTCATTAAGCCGGGGTCAGCATATATGCTGACGGGGTCCTCCCCCCAGCGGGGGAGGAAGGTACGTTCGGGGTGGAGCATTTCCTCCTCCCGGAGCACCTCTCCGGCCAGGTTTGTGAGGTCCAGCCGCTCCATTTTTACCGGTTGGGAGTCGTTGTCCCCCCGGGCCAGGAAGAGCAGCTGCTCCACCAGCCGCTCCATGGAGGCGGCCTCCCCCCGTATGGCGTCGATGGACTCCTGGAGGGCGTCTGGGTCGGCTTTGCCCCAGCGGTCCAGCAGGGCGGCGTAGCCCTGGATGACGGCAATGGGGGTGCGCAGCTCATGGCTGGCGTCGGAGACAAAGCGCATTTGGGCGCTGTAGGCTTGGTTTACCCGGTCCATCATTTCATTAATGGACTGAGCCAGGGAGCGCAGCTCCTTTTGCGTGGGGGGCAGGTTGATGCGGCTGTCCAGATGTCCGGCGTCGATCTTGTCCAGCTCGCCGGCCAGGCTCTCGATCTCCCGCTTGGACATATGCGTCATGGAGTTGAGACGGGCCGCAGTTGCGGCCAGGTCCTGGATGGGCCGCAGGACTTTGCGAATGGACCGGTTGCTGCGAAACAGATTGGAGATCAGAGACAGCCCCTGGCAGAGCAAAATGGCGATTGCCGACCAGTATAGGCCGGTGAAAATGCCGGATAAGTCCACCGTGACGGCGTAGGGCCGGCCATCATTGGGCATTTCCACCGTGTAATATTCGCTGATGTTCCAGGTGCGCAAGCCGTTCCAGATTTCCTGACGGCTGGTAGGGAGCCAGAAAAAATATTCGGCGGGATAACCCTTCGGTTCGTGGTCCAGCCCTGTGATGGTATAGTCGCTGGCCTCCATCCAGGCGAGGGCGTCCTGGGAGGGCACCCCCCGGGCGTTGACCAGGTTTACTACGTCAGCACAGCGGTTTTCGGCGTAGAGAAACATCCCAAAGACTGCCATTCCCAGCAGAAGTAGATCCATGACCAGGAAAATACCCAGCTGCCGCAGGAAAAATCCGATGTTCAGCCGCAGGGCCAGGGAGGAGTCCCGGGCCGCTGCAATGGGGTCCGCCGGGGGCGGGGTCTGGAATCTATGTCGTTTGCGGGCCATAGGAGAGCCTCCTTTGAGACCGTTATGCCACTGCAGGGTGGCTCCTTAGCAAAAAAGACGGTTATTTATTTTCTCTGATCCAATCTCGGATTGCGTCCAGCTTGTCAAATGACACCCAGCTGCCGCCGTGGATCAGAAAGTCCAGCTGCTGATTCTCTTCGGGGGTGCGGCGGCTGCCCTTGTCCTGGAGGGCTTCGCGCATGGATCTGGTGGCCATTCCCACCATTCGCCGCTTGAGCCAGCCCACCTTTTTTGGGGCCCAGCCGCCCTGGAGGTAAAAAATGGGGGCGTTTGGAACATAATTTGCCTTGGACAGTGTCTCCAGCACTTGCGGAGAGGCGGGGGATATGCCAACTCCTCCCACACCCTTGACGGCATATTTTTTCACAGCCTGGTCGATGCCCGAGATGTGGCCCGCCATAAGTGGGCCCAGGTAGAAGATGTCCTCCCCGCTGGGGACCTTGCTTTCCGCCTCAGATACGCTGTAGACCTTTATTTTTTCCGCTTTGCCCAGCATTTCGGCGTACTCCCTGGTGAAGCCGGTGTTAGAACGGTACACGATGACCATGGTGGCCCCTCCTTATTCCTCCTTGATGACATAACCTACGCCCCGTACGGTATGAATCAGCTTCAGCCCGAAAGCATCGTCCAGTTTGGAGCGCAAAAAGCGGATGTAGACGTCCACTGAGTTGGTTTCTCCCACAAAGTCGAAGCCCCATACCGCGTCCAGCAGAGCCTCCCGGGTGAGCACGCGGTCCTTGTTCTCCAGCAGATGGCGGAGCAGGTCGAACTCTTTCTTGGTCAGTTCCACGTTTTGACCCCGCACTGTGACCTGGTGTTTTTCCACGTCCATTACCAGCGGTCCCGCGGCCAGGGGGATGTTCTGCCGCCCCTGGCCGTTTTTATTGCGCAGGGCGGCCCGGATCCGTGCCAGCAGCTCCTCAATGGCAAAGGGCTTGGTGATATAGTCGTCGGCCCCGGAATCCAACCCGGCTACCTTGTCCATAACGCTGTCCCGCGCGGTCAGCATAATGACCGGAACCTGGCTCTCCCGCCGCAGCCGGCGCAGGACCTCCATCCCGGACAGCTGGGGCAGCATGATGTCCAGCAGCACCAGCTCAAAGCCACCGCTCAGGGCCAGCTCCAGCCCCTTGCGGCCGTCCAAGGCCTTTTCTATCTGATAGCCCTCATATTTCAGCTCCATTTCTACCATGCGGGCCAGCTTTTCTTCGTCCTCCACCAAAAGGATGCGTTCCGGCATTTATGCCACCTCATTTATGTTTTATTTCTGATCAGAGTGCCAGTCGTGTTTCAGCTCCTCCATGACCTTGTGCCCCAAATCGGAGGCAGTGTCGGCCAGGTCGCCGATGACGCCGTTCAGGTTGTCCCGGTCCAGGTCAGGCCCGGAGAAGCGGTAACGGAAGCCCAGAAAGAGGCCCAGCAGTAGCACAAGTGCAGTAAGCCAGAAAGCGCAGCACAGCAGAAGCAGCAGAATCAAGACCGGCAGGGCGGTGACGGGCTGGCCGCGGCGCCAGATCTCCAGTTCGTTGTCGATGAGCCAGCGGCGCAGGGTGACGAAAACGTTCCGGCCGCTCCCCTTTTTCTTGGGATGGGGCGCCTTGTGTTTCTTTTCCTTCTTTTCCTGGTCGGTTACTGGGATAGGGAGAGGTTCCTGCTGGGGCGGAGGCATCTCGCTCCTGGTGGAGAAATAAGCGCCCTCCTCTCGGGGAATCGTCCCTTTTTCTTCCAGGTAAATCAGAGCGTCCAGCAGGTTGCCGCCGCTGTACTCCAGCGCCTCCTTAGCCTGGGCATAGCTGACGTTGGCTTTCTCCTTCAGGCGTTCCACCAGTTCCAGTGTGATCTCCATAGTAACGGCTCCTTTCTATGGGCCAGGTTCCTTTTTACGTTGTTATCATATCATCTGCTGGTTGAAGGAGCGTTTAGCAAAGATTAAGATTTCCTTAAAAATAAATGTCCACTGGGCATTGTCGTGATGATTTTACGCCTCACTGCCCAAAAGCGTGTTAGCCGCCCGGATGGCCCCCGAGCGGCTAACTCTGTTTAGCTGATATCATCGGGCCAGCCGTTACGTAACAGCGCCCTTCTGCGTTTATTATACTCAACCGCCTTTGTTTTGTCAACAACAAAACGGGGGCGGTTTTCCGTCCCAACGAAAGGAGACCATGCAATGGCACTATAGGCAACAGACGCCGCGGGGAAACGAATCCAGGTCGCCGGGGGCGGAGGCGGCGGCACATACAGCCCCATCAAAAAGCTGCACGCGATGGTAATCAGGGCAAAAGCAACTACATACCAAGCGCCGCGACGCACATCACCACAGCCGCCCCGTACAGCTTGAAGGGGAGTCGTATAGAGTGATTTGCAAAATCGAAAGGCGCAATCATCAAAGAGTAAGCCATTCAGTCAGCCTCCTTGTCACAGACATTCAACGCTCACTTCCGCCGCCAGACGCCGAACCAGCTCTTTTTATAGTGCGTCAGCGCCTCCACTGCCGGCCCGTAATTTCC
This sequence comes from uncultured Bacillota bacterium, assembly GCA_947383275.1. Classification (GTDB taxonomy): domain Bacteria; phylum Bacillota; class Clostridia; order Oscillospirales; family Oscillospiraceae; genus Lawsonibacter. The sequence continues at coordinate 4,186 of CANDCW010000008.1, read as the reverse complement.
CGCCGCTTTCAAATACCCCACGCCCTTTTCAATGTTTTCCCGCACACCGATTCCCTCGGCGTACATCATCCCCAGGCCATAGTTTTTATAGGGCGAGTCCTTGCTTTTCTCAAGGTACGCTTTTCCCCGCGCCGGGTCCTGCTGGCACCCGTACCCCAGCAGATAGCAGATCCCCAGCAAATCATACTTGATCCATTCCGGTTCCTCATCCCGCTCCAGCCACTGGACCGCCCGGGCATAGTCCACCGCTGTACCCCAGCCGTTGAAATACATCCGCCCCAACTGGCGGCAGGCATAGCTGTCATTGCCATATCCGGCGGTTTTTTCATAGCATTCTATGGAATAGGATTGGTTATGCTCCACATCCTTGCCGTCCCAATAGAGGTCTCCCACAATGTGCCAGCTCCATAGATGCCCTGCTTCTGCCGCTTTCAGCGCCCAGGAAAGAGCTTCTTTGTCCTTCTCCTCTGTGTAATGCAGGTAATGGGCGTAGGCGTACATCCACTCTGGGTAGCCCAACTCCGCGCCCCGGCACATAATGGGAACTTCCTTTTCCGGCTCCGGCGGAATCAAATCTCCCCGGCCATGCTCATAATAATGGCAGTAATTCCGTCCCGCTAGGATCATGCCGCCGGAAAACGCTTTTTCAAACCAGGGAAGGCTCGCCTCCATCTGTTCCCGCCGCCAGTTATCCCACGCTTTCCGGCTTCCGAACTCCCGCTCCGACCGGTCGCCGATCTCGATGACGTCCAGGAAGTAGTAGGTGTTCCCAATCATATACTAGCAGAACGGACACCCGGCCTCCGCCTTCTTATAGACCACATCCCAAGCGGCCTGGGTACTCTCAAAGGGCATACTCTCCCGCATATCCGGCGTCAGCATATCCATGCGGATGGCACCCAGCACTCCCACGGCGCTGCCCTTCGCCACAGACTCCCGCAGCATGGCATAGGCCGCCGCCTCGTTCTCCTCAAAGGGGTGATACTCCCAGCTGTAGCAGGAGCCGGAGAAGCACCGGGAGAGGAAGTAACAGGCATCCCCGTCCCCCTCCTTGGCAGCTCGAAACAGCGCCTCCGCCGCGGTCTTGGCCCGGTCATTGTCACAGCAGTAGTATAGGTCTTCAATGGCCTTGTCTACCACATCACTGAAATACTTACCCATATCATTTCCTTCCCTGTCCTCCCGCCAAGGCGGTGATATCATCCCAGTATTCGTCCATATATCCCTCGTTGAGATATTGGATCAGCCAGAATTTTACCTGTGTAACAAAGCCTGCCTTCCGGAAATAGCGGCGAACCCGCTCATCCCACCTATTGGTACACCAGATTACCTGAAGCTGTTCCTCCTGGTCTGTGAGCAGATCAAAGGAGGAAGAACCCCACTCCAAAATGGCGTACTGATGCTTTCCTTCATAGACTCCCTGAGCCGCCAGCTCCACATCATGAGCGGTGAAAAACCTGTGCTCATTGCGCCACGCCTCCCCCACGATAGTCAGCTGACGGTGCCAGACGGTATAAGCTCCCGCACGGTTTCTGAGAACTTGGGTTCTAAATTCCTGATTTTCCGAGTCCTCGGTTTCCTGGGGATCGCCTGAGATCTCCTCCAGCGTCTCCCAGCCATCGTTCCAGCCGGAGAGCGGCAGAGATTCCTCCAGCAGACTCCGGAACCACCCTGCTATCTCCTCAAGATCCATCGCCTTTGTGCGGATCCGCCAGCCACTATCCGCCGTTTGGAAGAAAGCCAGCAGCGTAAGCGTGGTTTGGGCCGTACAGGAGATCTGCTTCAACTCCCCCCACTCCGGAATCTCCAAGGGCGTCAGGAGCTGCAGGTGGAAACTGTCCCGCTCCCCCTCCCGCAGCTTTTCCAGTTCCTCACGAATCCTCTCCGCCGTGATGTTGGAAGTACGATTCCCGGAGTTGTCCGTCAGAATGTATTGCGTTGGGGATTTCAGCGGGCGCTTTTCCTGGGGGCGGAGTTTATCCCGCAAGCCGTCCCAGACCCCAAAGAGGCCGAAGCCCATCATTCCCAGCCCCAGCAGCAGGCGGATGGGGCCAACGGCTCCCCGCAGATCCTCAAGGCCCGCCAGCACCAGGCCAAAACCGAGACATACGGCATACGCCCCCAGGATCAGCGCCGCCAAATGGAGGCGTTTTCTATTCCTTGTCTTCTTCACGGTCCACCTCTGTCCGTTTCAAATAGCTTTAGACTCTGAATCCTCCAGCTCTCCAGTTGCCCCATCGCACACAGCACCCAGGAACAGGCACCAAAGTAGATCGTGAAAATTCTTGAAAAGCATGGATTTGTACTCCCTGATGTTGTCGATCTCCTTTTGGTTACAAATCTGTTTCTATCTGTTTAATCAATTGTGCGATATTTTGCGTATGGCGGGGATTCTTACGCAAAAATCTTTCAGATTTCAAAATAGGAAGCAATTTCAAGCCATAACCGTAGGCAGTTAAACGGTTCGCGATATATACCGGCATGGAAATGTGTCCTTGCGCAAGGTCCTCAACCAGTGCCTCTAATGTATCCTGTTTGGATGGAAATCTGTCAAACCACGGTAATACCGCCTCAGAAAAGTTTTTCTCCAAGTCCAGCCAGATTGCCTCGAATGGTTTTCCAGCTTCAATCGTCCACCACGGGTCTGGGGCAAACAGTCTGGGGCGGGAACGTGCAAGGCACTCATACTCTTTAAACTTCAAGTTTTTCAGTGCTGAGGTCTTTTCAAAATAAACGCCCACATTTATAGTAAAAGAGCAGCTTTGAACGGTGTTGTACTGATTTCGCTGAAAGTTAATAATCTTGCCTAACCCATCAGACTGAATTAAACGAAAATTAGTTCCATCCCTTTTGTATCCCAATGGCTTACAGTATTTATGGAACAGCTCCTTAACCCAGTTTTCCATCAGGCCACTGGGGGACAGAGGCGGCGGAGCAGGAAGTTTAACCTTTGGATATCCAACAAAAGGAATCTTTTCTGTGTGATGAAGGGCGAAATCAGTAAATGTCACCAACAATAAATCGTATATAACCTGATCCGTACAGTCCGTTGGTTTTTTATATGATCGCCGCTCTCTCGCACTCAGATGCTCATATTCTATTGAATTGAGACCGGCTGCCTCGATTTGGTCTATCAGCCTTCCATATGTATTTCTTGCATCTGAGGTAAAATCCGGCCAATTATTCAGTGTATCCCTTAACAGTCTGCACTGCTCCAAATGCCGCAGGCCAAAGTTTCGATTTCCATTTCGGCAGGATTCATCCCTTAGATTCTCTACCGCCCGTAACAATTCACCTTGAAGAAAGTCCGCCGGTCCTGTTGCGGGAACCAATTCTTTCCACAGCCTCCGAAAGTCATCTAAATTCCGAATGCGGCGGTGCAGTTCTTCCTCCGCCGCTTTTTCTTTATAAGCCTGTTTCAATGCCTTCTTGCGCTCGTTTGAAATATCCATACTTCACCTATCGATTTTACAGCAATGCTTTCCAAAATTATCAATAGTGCGTCCCATTCTGATACCACTCATAGGTGGGCTTGACGCCAGTGGCCGCCTCAAACTCAGCTTCCAGGGAGCCGCAGAAATACCACTCCAGCAGCGTTTTGAAGTCTGGCGCAGCGGACTGTCCGTGGAGCAGGCCATCCTCGCCCAGATAGTTCTGCTCCCACTCGAAGTCCTCATGATCGAACCATACCACAGACCAAGTATCTGCATTTTGGTAGTCTACTTTTCCCTCTCTGGACAAATCCAGGCATAGCGGCCCCCAGCCAGCACCCCAGTCCCCAATGGGAATGAGATAGCGGAAGCTCTCTTCTGGCAAATCGCAGTAGTCCCGGATTTCCTGGAGAATCTCCATCCACTTTTCCAATTCTTCCATCGTCACCGCGCCGCGCAGATCCAGCCAGAGAGGTCCGCCGCCATATCCCCAATCTGGGGCGGGGGCTCCCGTGATAGACATGATATACTCCCGATCTGGGATGCGATAAGACATATGTATAACCAGCCTCGTTGAGCCGTTTTATGAATCTGTTCAGCCGCAGACCCATAAATATCCACCAGCAGAAAAATATTGCAATACACTGCATAATCCACAGTACAACCTTGAATAATATCCCGCTGAAATCCCAGCCGCCGTGATGGGTCAACAGCCGAGCTATGACCGTCAGCAAGACCGCCCATAGAAAAAGAGA
>CANDCW010000007.1 GCA_947383275.1 uncultured Bacillota bacterium | reverse complement strand
ATCAGGAGATGACCCTGTCCTCTCTGTCCTCTACCGACTACCCCGACCTGCTCCCTCTGTGCGACGAGCTGCTGGACTACTGCACCCCCAGAGACATCGGGTTGTCCCTGCCCTCCCTGCGGGCAGATACCTTTTCCATGGGTCTGATGGAGCGGCTCCAGCGGGTGCGCCGGGGCGGGCTGACCTTCGCCCCCGAGGCAGGCACCCAGCGGCTGCGGGACGCCATCAACAAGAACCTCCGGGAGGAGGACCTGCTCCAGTCCTGCAAGACCGCCTTTGCCGGAGGCTGGAGCGGAGTAAAGCTCTACTTTATGCTGGGCCTGCCCACCGAGACCGACGAGGACGTGCTGGGCATCGCTGATCTGGCCCGGAAGGTCTACTTCACATGGCGGGAGTACTCCCCCAACAAGACCCGGGGTGTGCGGATCACGGTGTCCACATCCTGGTTTGTGCCCAAGCCCCACACTGCCTTTCAGTGGGAGGGACAAATCCCGGTGGAGGAGTACCAGCGGCGGGTGAATCTTCTGCGGGACGCCCTAAAGCGGGACAAGTCCATCACCTACAACTGGCACGACCCTCAGACCAGCTACCTAGAGGCCATCCTGTCTCGGGGCGACCGCCGTTTGGCGGATGTGCTGGAGTGGGTGTGGGCCCACGGAGGCAAGATGGATGCCTGGACGGAGTATTTCGACTACCAGCGGTGGCTGGACGGTCTGGCCGCCTGCGGGCTGGACGGGGACTTCTATGCCCACCGGGAGCGGGGGAGGGACGAGGTCTTTCCCTGGTGCCGACTGTCCACCGGCGTGGATCATAGCTTCCTGTGGCATGAACGGGAGCTGTGCTACCAGTCCCAGACAACCCCCGACTGCCGCACCCGCTGCTCTGGCTGCGGAGCCAATAAGATGTTGAAAGGGGGGAGGACCTGTGGCTGACCGGCTGCTGTTTACCAAGACCGGGAGGGCCAAGTACATCTCCCACCTGGACCTGATGCGCACCTTCCAGCGGGCTTTCGCCCGAGCAAAGATCCCCATCAAGCACACCGAGGGCTTCAACCCACACCCCTTTGTGTCCATCGCTCTGCCTCTGTCGGTGGGCTTTTCCAGCCAGTGCGAGATTTTGGAGTTCGGCCTGCTGGAGGGGACAAGCTATGGGGAGGTTCCAAAGCGGCTCACTGCGGCCATGCCCGAGGGGATTATGGTCCACCAGTGCTACCCGGCCCAGCGGAAACTGAAGGAATTGCGTTATGTCAACTACATCGTGACCTTCGACTACCCCGAGGGCCGTCCCCAGGAGACGGAACCTGCTATAGCGGCGCTGCTGAGTAAGGACAGCCTGGTGGTGAAGAAGAAGTCCAACAAGGCAAAGTCCGGGTTTACGGAGGTTGATATCATTCCCTGTGTCCGAAGCTGGCGCATCGAGTGCCAGAGCGATACCATGATGGTAGATATGGTCACCTCCGCCCAGAATCCGGGCCTGAATCCCGATTTGATCCGCGCCGCTTTCTGCGCGGAGTATCCGGAGTATGCCCCGGATTTCGTTACCTTTCACCGCCGGGATGTCCTAGACGGGGAGGGGAAGCCCTTCCGGTGAGAGGAGAAAAATAATGTATACCTATGAATATGAGCATATCTACTTAAAAGGCGTTTTTTCAGCCACAATGAAGGAACATCGGGAAATCATCGAACAGAGGGCCGGGTATGGCTGGCGATATGCAGGCTTTGTACCGGTTAAGCAGACGGGAGACGGCTGCATTGTGGAAATAGACCTGATTTTTGAGAAAGAGGTGTAACAAACGGAAAACCCCACTCAACACAACCTGACCTGGACGGCAGACGATACCATGAACAATAAGCGGATCACGACGGCGAGGCCAAAATTTTGCCCACCCCTACTATGCTGGTTCTAAGACAATGGGGTTGTGATTGAATTATTCAACAGGATATGGTAATATAATTAGGTATAAAAATATTGGAAGGAGGACGTTCTATGTCTACCGTATCTGAATATTTAGAGGCCCTCCGGGGCAGGTCTATCTCCGTGATTGGTATGGGGGTGAGCAATACGCCCCTGATCCGGATGCTCCTGCGTGCAGAGCTGAAGGTCACCGTTTGCGATAAGTCCCCCCGAGAACGCGTAGAGGAACAAGCTTCCGAACTGGAAAGCCTGGGGGCCGTACTGCGGCTGGGCCCTGACTACTTGGCCAAAATACACAAGGCTGATGTCATTTTCCGTACCCCTGGCCTCAGCCCCAACACCCCGGAGCTGTGCAAGGCGGTGCAAGGGGGAAGTATCCTCACGTCCGAGATGGAGCTGTTTTTCCAGTTGTGTCCTTGTAAGATTATTGGAGTGACCGGGAGCGACGGTAAAACTACCACCACCACTCTTATCAGCGAGTTTTTAAAAGAGGCTGGACGCAATGTCTATCTGGGTGGAAATATCGGGCGTCCCCTGCTGCCCGACATTGGCGGTATGACACCTGATGATATAGCTGTGGTTGAGTTGTCCTCCTTCCAGCTTATGACCATGGGCCGCAGCCCCAATGTGGCGGTATTTACCAATCTTTCCCCCAACCACTTGGATTACCACCACACTATGGAGGAGTATACCTCCGCAAAACTGAATATTTTCTGTCACCAGAATCCCCAGGACCGCGCTGTTTTCAACTATGATAATGACATTACCCGGTCTCTGGCCAAAACCGCTGTAGGGCGGGTTATGCTGTTCAGCCGCAAACAGCGGTTGGAGGAGGGCGTATATCTCCGAGACGGCGCCATCTGGCTGACAAATGATATGGGCAGCCGGGAAGTACTGTCTCTTGACAACATCCACATCCCAGGAGTCCATAACATTGAAAACTACATGGCCGCCATCGCGGCGGTGGACGGTATTGTTCCCGATAAGTGCGTCCGGGCGGTGGCCCAGCGGTTCACGGGAGTGGAGCACCGCATTGAACTGGTACGGGAGCTGGACGGCGTAAAGTATTACAATGATTCCATCGGTACCAGTCCCACTCGGACCATGGCCTGCCTGGATTCCTTCGAGCAGAAACTGATCCTGATCGCCGGCGGATATGATAAAGGCGTTCCCTTTACCCAGCTTGGAGTGGAAATTGTCCGGCAGGTCAAGGCGCTTATCCTCACCGGTGACACAGCGCCTGCCATCAGAAAAGCAGTGGAGGAAGCGGAAGGTTTCTCTGACAGCGGGTTGAAGCTGATCGAGACAGAAGATCTGGCTACCGCCGTATCTGCCGCCAGAGACATTGCTCAAAAGGGCGATGTGGTGGTGCTGTCCCCGGCCTGCGCTGCCTTCGACCGGTTCAAAAACTTTATGGAACGGGGTAAAGTGTTTAAGCGTCTAGTGAATGATTTATAATGAATGTTAGATAGGGTTGAACAATAACATGCACTTACAGATTAATGACCGTGTGAAAGCGCTTGGAGCTCAAGCACAGGGACAGCTGGCAGAGGAATTTGCCCGCATTGACGCCATTGCCGAAGCGAACACTGCTCGGGTACTGGCCGCGTTCCAAAAGTACCGGGTAGCGGAGGGCTGCTTTGCCGGGACCACCGGCTACGGCTATGACGACCTGGGCCGTGACAAGCTGGATGAAATTTACGCCGAACTCTTTGGCACAGAGGCCGCGCTAGTGCGCATTCAGTTTGTCAACGGAACCCACGCCATCGCTTGTGCCCTATTCGGAGCGCTGAAAGCGGGAGATGTACTGGTATCCGCTGTGGGCGCGCCTTACGACACCCTTTTGGGTGTGGTTGGGGCCGTTGATAAAGGCCATGGCTCCCTGAAGGATTACGGTGTAACGTATCGGCAGGTAGGGCTTCGCGATAACAAACCCGATCTGGAAGGGATGGCAAAAGCTGCCGCCGACCCCCGGGTCAAGGCGGTGTTGATCCAGCGCTCCAGGGGCTATTCCACTCGCGCGTCCCTGTCGGTGGCGGAAATTGGAGAGATGTGCCGTGTCATTAAGGAGGCCAACCCCGCCGCCGCCGTTCTGGTAGACAACTGCTACGGTGAGTTTGTAGAGCAGGTTGAACCTACCCATGTGGGGGCCGATTTGGTGGTGGGCTCCCTGATTAAGAATCCTGGCGGCGGTTTGGCCCCCACCGGGGGCTATATTGCCGGCCGGAAGGATCTGGTAGAGGGCGCGGCCATGCGTCTCACCGTTCCAGGCATCGGTGGAGAGTGCGGTTGCACCTTGGGACAAAACCGTCTGCTTTATCAGGGCCTGTTTTTGGCCCCTCATATAGTGGCTCAGGCGGTAAAGACCGCCGTTTTTGCCGCTAAGGTGATGGAACTGCTGGGTTATGAAACGGATCCCCATTCCGCAGCGGTTCGTCGCGATATCATCCAAATGATTCACATGAGGGAGCCGGAGGCCCTGCGCAAGTTCTGCAAGGGTATTCAGTTTGGGGCGCCGGTGGATTCCTATGTCACCCCGGAGCCTTGGGATATGCCAGGTTACGACTGTCAAGTTATCATGGCTGCGGGGGCTTTTATCCAAGGTGCGTCCATTGAACTGTCCGCCGACGCCCCTATGCGGGAACCATATACCGTCTACCTACAAGGGGGCTTGACCTTTGAATCTGGAAAGCTGGGGGTGCTTTTGGCGGTTCAGGAGCTCCTAGGGTAGCAGAGCCCCTGCCGGGCGAACATTCTTTTACCGTGATAGGCCAAGCCGGCTTTTGAATATCCTAACTCATGGGGGTGAGGATATGAAACCGTGGCGTTGGGCGTTGATCCGACATGTGCGGCGGCCGGTAAGATGCCGTCGGATGGGAAGAAGGTTCGATCTACCTCCCGTATTGATTACGCTGGCTGTGGCCCTGTTTGTGGCTGTATCAGTGATTGCCCTGCTGGAGGCCAAGCTGCGGCCTGTGGTGGCGGAGATTGCTGCCGCCCAGGCACAGAACTCCATGACAGCGGTAGTGGAGAACGCTGTCACTGCCGATCTGGCTGCGCGGCATCTAGGTTACAGCGATTTCGTGACCATTCAGCGGGATGAAAAGGGCGCGATTACGGCCCTTACCACAGATATGGCTCGGATGAATCTGCTTCGGTCGGAGCTGACCGCCGCTGTTTTAGGAGCCCTTGAGGGAGTGGATGTCTCTGTCGTTCAAGTGCCCCTGGGCAGCTTGTTTGATTTGGAACCACTGTGGGCCAAGGGGCCGTCGCTGAAGGCAATGGCTATGACCGTTGGGACAGTGCGGACAGAGTTTGACAGTGAATTGATCTCTGCCGGTGTAAATCAGACCCTTCACCGCATTTGGATGGAAGTATCAGTGCCGATGACGCTGCTACTCCCCGGCGGGGAGGTGGAGGTCACGCTGGACACCCGGCTGTGTGTAGCTGAGACAGTTATTGTTGGCCAGGTTCCAGACACCTATTTGCAGGTGGGACAGTAACAAAAGAGAGGTGGTTTCCCGTGTTAGAGGTCATTTCCGACGTTTTGCGGTATGTGGTGCAGATGATTCCCATGTGTCTGCTGGCCTTGGTTATCTTCCTGGCTGTCAGACCCGCTAGGCTTCGAAGGCTGACAGTGCGCGGGCTAACCAGCAGCACACTGCGGGAGATAATACTATGTCTGTTCCTTGTGTTCTGCGCTGGTTTGTCTGCGCTTACTCTATTTCCCTCCAATATCTGGTCATATGTGATCAGTTTGGGCCGCGGGTGGTATGACGGGGCCACATTCTTCAGTTTCTATCCCAGCTGGGAACAGACCACGGCTAGCTTGGCCTACTTGCCCAATATGCTAACACCTTTCCAGGAAATCCGCCGTACGCTGCGCCAAATGAGCTACTGGGGGCTGTTTATGCTGCTGGGCAACATCATCATGTTCATGCCCGTTGGCTTTTTTCCCGCCCTATTGTGGCGGAAATGGAGATGGTGGAAATCGCTGCTGTCAGGTTTTCTGAGCTCTGTATTCATTGAGTTTGTCCAGTTCTTCATCGGTCGCAGCAGCGACATTGATGACGTGATTTTGAACACCGCCGGGGCGCTGATCGGGTTCTGGGTATTTTGGCTGTTGCGGGCCATATCACCAAGGTTTACTGAAAAATTCCTTTGTCAGCCCAGAGGAGGATACTACTGTGGATGATTTTAATGAAATGGAAGCGCTGCGCCGGGAACTGACCCAGGCGGGATACGAGTATTATGTACTGGACAAGCCTACTATGTCCGACTACGACTACGACCACAAGCTGCGCCGTTTGGAGGAGCTGGAAGCTGCTCATCCGGAGGCAGTTACGCCCGACTCGCCCACTCAGCGTGTAGGGGGCGAGGCACTTGAAGCTTTCACCCAGGTGGCCCATCGGATGCCGCTGGAATCCCTTCAGGACGTATTCGATTTTGAAGAGCTGGAAGCGTTCGACCAACGGGTGAGGGGCGTTGCACCTGATGCAGAGTATGTAGTGGAGCCAAAGGTAGATGGGCTGTCTATAGCGCTGGAATATGAGGATGGATTGTTGATTCGGGGGGCTACCCGCGGAGATGGCCAGGTAGGGGAGGACGTGACAGAAAATCTGCGCACGATAAAGTCAATTCCATTGCGCATCCCTGATGCTCCGGCCCGCCTGATTGTTCGGGGCGAGGTGTATATGCCCAAAAAGGTGTTTCATACGTTAAATGAGGAGCGCGAGCGCAGGGGAGAGCCCTTGTTTGCCAACCCTCGTAACGCCGCCGCCGGATCTCTTAGGCAGCTGGATCCAAAGGTTGCCGCAGCTCGGAAACTGGATATTGCAGTGTTCAACATTCAATTTGCGGAGGGTATAAATTTTTTCACCCATTTGGAGACGCTAAACTACCTGCAAAACAAGGGCTTTAAAGTAATACCGCATTACAGCTGCGCTCTGGCGGCACAGGTGACGGCGCACATTACCCAGATCGGCGAAGGACGGGAGGCATTCCCCTTTGACATCGATGGCGCAGTTGTAAAGGTAAATAGCCTGTCACAGCGTGTGGCACTGGGATCCACGGCAAAATTCCCGCGCTGGGCGGCCGCCTATAAGTACCCGCCTGAGGTAAAACCCGCCCAGGTTCTGGACATCGTTGTGCAGGTGGGCCGCACAGGAGTCCTGACGCCGAAAGCGGTTCTTACCCCCGTACGTTTGGCGGGTACAACTGTTACCAATGCCACCCTCCACAACCAAGATTTTATTTCGGAAAAGGACATTCGAATCGGTGATACCGTCCTGGTACGCAAGGCAGGGGAGATTATTCCGGAGGTGTTGTCCGTAGTTTCGGAGAGGCGCCCAGAGGGGACGCAGCCCTATTTTCTCCCAAAGGTCTGTCCTGTCTGTGGGGCTGCGGTAGAACGGGACGAGGATGGGGCTCATACCCGCTGCACTGGCGCGGAGTGCCCCGCTCAGCTGCTGCGCAACCTGGCTCATTTTGCCAGCCGTGACGCTATGGACATTGAGGGTTTGGGCATCGCAGTGGTGGAAAATCTGGTAGGCGCTGGGTTAGTAAAAACGCCGGGAGACCTATACTTTTTAGTGGAAGAGGACGTGGCCAAGCTGGACCGGATGGGTACGAGGTCCGCTCAAAAACTGCTTTCCGCGATCGAAAAATCTAAGGCACAGGACCTGGCCCGGTTGATCTATGCGTTTGGTATCCGACAGGTAGGGCAAAAGGCAGGTAAAATTTTGGCTGCCCGCTTTCATACGCTAGACGCCCTGAAGACCGCCACGCTGGAAGAACTCACAGCGGTGGACGATATTGGGGCAGTCACAGCCCAGAGTATCTTGGAGTGGATGGACAGCCCGCAGAGCCGGCATCTCATCGCCCGCTTGAAAGAGGCCGGGGTAAATATGACGGCGGCAGAGCAGGAAAATGACCAGAGATTTTCGGGTATGACCTTTGTCCTCACTGGCTCTTTGGAGAAATTTACCCGGGACGAGGCCAGTGAGATAATTGAAGCCAGGGGCGGTAAGGCGGCAGGCTCTGTGTCCAAGAAAACCACTTACGTGGTGGCGGGAGAGGCGGCCGGGTCCAAGCTGCGCAAGGCACAAGAGCTGGGAATTTCCGTCCTGACCGAAGATGAGTTTTTGGCGCTCCTGAAATAACAGAAAAGAGGGGAGTGTGGTTCCATGAGAAAAGGCTACTTCTATATCTTCGTGGCCGTGGTGATGTTTACCTCCTTTGAAGTAGCGCTGAAATTTATCGCCGGACAAATTAATTCGGTCCAGCTGACCCTTTGCCGCTTCTCAATCGGCTTCATCTTTCTGCTGCCCATTGCTCTGCGCACGTTGAAAAAACGGGGCAGGAAGTTGGATCACGGAAGTATCGCTTATTTTGCGCTTTTGGGGCTGGTGGGTATTGCGTTATGTATGCCCATCCTGCACATGGCCGTGAGCTACACAAACTCCTCTGTGGCTGCGGTTATGTTTAGCTGTAACCCGGTATTTGTCACTTTTTTGGCCTATTTTCTCTTAAAGGAACCTATAAAACCTCGCCATATTGTTGCGCTGGCCTTGGAGATCCTCGGCACAGTAATCATCATCAGCCCCTGGGATTCTAAACTCAATATGACCGGCGTTGCCCTTGCCCTTCTGTCCACATTGCTGTTCTCCCTATATGGGGTGATGGGCAAACGTAAGGTAGCTGAGTATGGCGGGGCGGTGGTTACCTGTTTCAGCTTCATGTTTGGCAGTCTTATTGTGCTGATCTTCATTCTGATAACCCATATCCCCGCAATAGCCCATATTTTCCAAGGAGCTGGCCTGGACAGTTTTTCCAATATCCCCATCTTCGCGGGCTATACGCTGGAAAATCTGCCCTACGTCCTCTTTGTCTCTGTTGGTGTAGCAGGCATTGGATTCTGTACTTATTTTTTGGCTATGGAGTACCAGCCTGCTAGTGTAGTGTCTTTGGTTTATTTCTTTAAACCCGCCCTGTCTCCCGTCCTGGCTTGGATGGTCCACGGAGAAGAGATTACCCAGAGTATGTTCGTTGGCGTATCATTCATTGTGATAGGTTCTCTCTGTTCTATTATTCCAGGTATTATCGAGGCAAAAAGAGTGCATATATAAAAGATTTTTCTTGACTTAAAGTATACTTCATATGGTATAGTAATGCGAGCGGAAAAATGAATTTTTTTGAGCTCTTATTTTTTTAAAAATAGAGCCTACCAACGAGGAGGGGCGTATATGGAAAAATCTAAGGTATATTTTACTGATTTCCACACTCAAGCATATGGCGATGGTCTGCCCACAAAGCTGAAAAAGCTAATTAAGCGGGCAGGTATTCAGAGTCTAAACCTGGAGGGTAAGTTTGTCGCTATCAAGATGCATTTCGGCGAACTGGGCAATGTCAGCTATCTGCGGCCTAATTACGCCCGTGCGGTCGTGGATGTGGTTAAAGAATTGGGGGGCAAGCCTTTTCTTACAGACTGCAATACCATGTACCCTGGGAGCCGAAAAAATGCCCTGGAGCATCTGGAATGCGCATGGGAGAACGGTTTTACCCCTCTAACAGTGGGGTGTCCTATTATCATCGGCGATGGCTTGAAGGGGACAGATGACATTTCGGTTCCTGTGGAGGGTGGCGAGTACGTTACAGAGGCCAAGATCGGCCGGGCAATTATGGACGCCGACGTGTTTATCAGCCTGACCCACTTCAAGGGCCATGAGATGACCGGATTTGGCGGTGCCATCAAAAACATCGGCATGGGGTGCGGTTCCCGGGCCGGTAAGAAGGAGCAGCATGCCAGCGGAAAGCCCAAGATCGACGCCTCTGCCTGCCGGGGCTGCCGCCGTTGCCAGCGAGAATGCGCCAACAATGGCCTGGTTTTCAACGAGCAGACTATGAAGATGTCGGTGGACGAATCCCAATGCGTAGGCTGCGGCCGCTGCCTGGGCGCTTGCAATTTCGATGCCATCTACTTTATCAATGACAACGCCCAGGCGGCGTTGAACTGCCGTATGGCAGAGTACACTAAGGCGGTGGTAGCCGGACGGCCACAGTTCCACATCTCCCTGGTTGTAGATGTGTCCCCCAACTGCGACTGTCATGGAGAGAATGATGTGCCTATTCTTCCAAATCTGGGTATGTTTGTGTCCACCGACCCTCTGGCGCTGGACCAAGCCTGTGTGGATGCCTGCTTGGCTGCCGATCCTCTGCCTGATAGTCAACTTGCCAGGCACCTGGCAGACCCCAACTTCCATGACCACCACGACCATTTTATCAACTCCACGCCGGAGTCGGAGTGGAGCAGTTGCCTGGAACATGCTGAGAAGATTGGCTTGGGTTCTCGGGCATATGAACTGATTGAACTGTAAAAAGGAAGGTGCCTGTTTTGTCGGACAGGCACCTTCCTTTACAATTTATCGCCGCCAAATTTACTTTTTAACAAAATGTCGATCATAAACACTGATACGCAGAACAGCGCCATCTGTCCCACAATAAGCCATACCCAAAAAGCATCATAGTTTTCTCGGAAGAGAAGCAGCAGCGCTGTACTGGCCACGCCGCTGATAAGTCCAATCCGTAGCCACAGTCTGGCGCAGTGACGGTGCGCCAGCTTCCAGGCGTCCGGGTCTCGCTGAGTTAGTTCCGTACTGTAAGCCAGCCCTTTGGACCGATAGGGGGGAGGGGAGATTTTCCACATCAGCCCCACCAGTAGCATCGCTGCGGGGGCCAGCAAAACAACTGCAAAGCATAAACCATACATTATAAAAGTCCTCCACATTAAGCAGATTACTTGTCAATTCTTTCTTTTCCGGGCTTTTTTCGCTGCTGGACACGCCCCAAAGGGTTGGCTTTTGCGGCAGTGCGCAGGTCATCGTTGTCCACATGGGTATAGATCTGAGTGGTATTCAGGTGGTCGTGGCCCAACACTTCCTGAAGCGTACGAACATCCACGCCGTTTTGCAGCATGAGCGTAGCCGCCGTGTGGCGCAGCTTGTGGGAAGAATACTGGGTGCTGTCCAGTCCGGCGGCGGACAGGTGCTTTTTGACCAGCTTGTGGACCGCAGCTGTGGAGATGCGCCGGCGGTTCTGTGGCGTAACAAACAAAGCACTCTGGTCCACCAGAGTTAAAGAATCACGCTCAGTAAGCCAATCTTCCAGCGCCCGCTGGCAAGCATCGTTGAGGTACAGCATACGTTCTTTATTGCCCTTACCCAGAACTCGAAGCTGCTCCCCACGAACATCTGTTTTGTTCAAGCCTACCAACTCCGAGATACGCAGTCCGCAGTTGAGAAACAACGTTAGAATACAGTAATCACGGGTGGAGTTTTTTCCGTCTACATTGTCCAAAAGCTCCATACTTTCCTCTAAATTTAAGTACTTCGGTAGGGATTTTTTGAGCCTGGGAGAGTCCAGATCCTGAACCGGGTTAACCTCCAACAGCTTAGCCTTATTAGTCAGATACTTATAAAATGACCGAATTGTGGCGACTTTGCGGGCACGGGATGTGTTGTTTAGCCCACGATCACGAGATAGATAGTTCATGTATGAATAGATGTCTGTTAAAGAAACATCCCGCAACAACGAGAGGTCAACATCATTGATAGAGATGCTGTCTAACGGGGTGTCTTTCGGGACAAGGGCTTTGTTCCACTTAAGGAAACGGAAAAAGTTCCGCAAATCTAAATAGTATTCATCGACAGTTCTATGGGAATGTCCCTGAATAGTCTCATGGTAAACCAGAAAATCCCGAAGAATGGGCGGAGATTCTATACGGTAGTCCATAAATAGGGTGAGTTCCTCAAATACAGTTATTTACCCTCCTCTCAGGTCAACAAAATTTTTATTTTGTTGACCTTGTGGTGTAGGTTAATTTGAGGATCCGCCGTCCCTCCTTTTCTGTCTCAGAAATAAAACATTTAAATAGTATAACACAATTCCAAAAATCAGTCAATAAAGGGCACTTAAATAATCATCCGCTTCTTGTCTGGATTTGAAAATGACAACTGTTTTGGTTTCCCGATACTGTTCTAGCAGCATATAAATCTGAAGCAAATGCGTATTTTGAAACTCAATAATCCACTGCTTAAAATCGGGATCAAATTCTGTTTCAATCCAAGGCATATCTGCCCTTGCCTGGCCAATACGGCTTTCCACGCCAGACAAGCATACATCCAAAGGAAAATCCAGCAAGAAAACAGTATCACAGGCATCCAGACGTACCGAAAGCGTGCGCTGATAGTTTCCGTCAATAATCCACTTGTCTCGGGACAGAAGTTCTTTTAACTGTGCATCAAATACTTCGTTTGAGACCGTTGTTCGATCCGGCCTGTGCCACAGCAAATCCAAATAATATAACGGCAATCCGGATTTATCTCTCAGTTTTCGCGCAAATGTGCTTTTCCCTGCCCCTGAACTGCCTATTATTATCACCTTTTGCATAATTCTCCTCTGAGCAGGACAGGGAGAGGTATTTTACACCTCTCCCTTGCTCCATTTCTCACATATAGACCCGATGATACACTTTTTTGCCTTTCTTGATCATTAGTCCGTCTCCGGAAAGATCGCCAGCGGTGTAACTGGCAGTAGCCGCAGCTACTTTCCCACCGTTGACCTCCACGCCGCCTTGCTCCACCAGGCGGCGGGCCTCTTTTTTAGAGGGAGCGAGCTTGCATTTGACCATCAGGTCCAGCACACCGATCGCGCCGTCAGTAAGGTCATCGGCGGTTAACTGCGTGGCAGGGACGTTGGACATGTCGCCACCGCCCACAAACAAAGCCTTTGCGGCTTCCTGGGCCTTGACGGTCTCCTCCTCTCCATGAACCAGTTTGGTCAGCTCAAAGGCCAAAATCTCCTTGGCTGTGTTGAGCTGACTGCCAGTCCAATTGTCCATTTCGTCAATCTGCTCCAAGGGCAGGAAAGTAAGCATGCGCAGGCATTTGAGCACATCGCTGTCGCCCACGTTACGCCAGTACTGATAAAATTCGTAGGGAGACGTCTTATTTGGATCCAGCCATACCGCGCCCTTAGCGGTCTTACCCATCTTCTTACCTTCAGAATTCAGCAGTAGCGTGATGGTCATAGCGTGAGCATCCTTGCCAAGCTTACGGCGGATCAACTCGGTACCGCCCAGCATATTAGACCACTGGTCATCGCCGCCGAACTGCATGTTGCAGCCGTAATTTCGGAACAGATAGTAGAAGTCGTAGGACTGCATAATCATATAGTTAAACTCCAGGAAGCTGAGTCCCTTTTCCATGCGCTGCTTATAGCATTCTGCCCGAAGCATGTTGTTCACCGAGAAGCAGGCTCCCACCTCCCGCAGGACCTCTACATAGTTCAGCTTCATCAGCCAGTCAGCGTTGTTAATCATCATGGCCTTGCCCTCGCCGAACTCAATAAAACGCTCCATCTGCTTCTTGAAGCAGTCACAGTTATGACAAATAGTCTCCTCAGTCATCATGGACCGCATATCGGTGCGTCCAGAGGGGTCGCCAATCATGCCGGTGCCTCCTCCAATCAGGGCGATAGGCCGGTTGCCCGCCATTTGCAGCCGTTTCATCAGGCACAGAGCCATGAAATGGCCAACATGGAGGGAATCAGCCGTGGGGTCAAAGCCGATGTAAAATACGGCTTTTCCCTCGTTAATCATTTGAGAAATTTCCTTTTCATTTGTCACTTGGGCAATCAGGCCCCGAGCCTTCAGTTCTTCGTAACAGGTCATAGTATCCTCTCCTTCGTAATTGTTGTATACGCCATAGCCTGACGGGTCAAAAATACATTATACAGTACCACACTGCCCACCACCACCATCGCGCCGACCAATGCAATGGGACCGATCATCTCATGGTAGAATACCGCCACCAGGATGGGGTTGAGGACCGGTTCAATACCGGACACCAAGCTGGCGGTGACGGGAGGCGTGGTTTTCAGGCCTTCCACCATCAGGATATATGCTACAGCTACCTGAAACACCCCCAGTACAAGCAGAGGAACCAGGGTATTGTGGGAAAATTCCGTCTCGTACCCCAAGAATGGAAGCCCTACTGCCGCGCTGATGGCATCTCCCCAGAATACGGAAGAAATGGGGTCGCTGTCGGGCATGTCGTTCATCATGAACACTCCGGCGTAGGACACTCCAGACAGCAGCGCCAGAATATTCCCCAACATTCCTCCCGCCGACAAGCTGTCGATAAAGAACAGCAGCACACCGCCCAGCACCAGGACGCAGGCCGCCAGATCCAGTTTTTGAGGCTTCTTGCCAAACAGCAGGACGGAAAACAGAATGACAAAGACGGGAGCCGTAAATTGGAGGACAATGGCATTGCCGGCGGTGGTCAGTTTATTGGCAATGGAAAACAAAATGTTGGTACCACACACTGACAAGGCGCCAACCAGTATCCACATGTTCATCCGCGGCTTATGGCGGATTGTTTTCAAATATAAGCCGATTACCACAAGGGCAATGGCTGTACGGGCGCCGTTAATGGCCATTCCGCCCCATGGAATCAGCTTGATGCAAAGCCCTCCAATGCTGTACAGTACAGCGGCCATAAACACACAAAGCGTTCCCTTTTGACGCGCTGACAAAACAATCACTTCCTTAATCAGAAAGCCCTCCGCCCGAAGCTCGGACAGAGGGCCGCTACATTGTCACACTTTACCACAATTTTTCATCCTTGTCAACGGGAAATCTCACTAATCCCGGCTGTAAATGATCTCCGCAAACTGACCGTACCGCTTAACTTCATTCAGGCGGAAGTGCCGCAGGGCCTCCTTTTGCGTAAATCTGTCTCATCCGGACTGCCGGACGCATGGAGCCAGTCCAGGCCATGATTCCTGTCAGCCAGATAGCCGTCCATAGAAATACAACCGTAAAAGAATACGCTCATTTTGCCTCTTCAGAGCCGCGCAACGCCGGACTTCCGAGCGGCCTCGGCCACAGCCTCAGCCACGGCGGGCCCCACACGGGGATCGAACGCCTGTGGAATGATATAATTGTCGCTCAGCTCTTCGTCGGGAATCAAGCCGGCCAGCGCACGGGCGGCGGCAAGCTTCATCTCCTCATTGATATCGCTGGCTCGGACATCCAGCGCCCCCCGGAATATTCCCGGGAAAGCCAGCACATTGTTGATCTGGTTGGGGTAGTCGCTCCGTCCGGTGGACACCACACGGGCGCCCCCTGCCTTGGCGTCATCTGGGAAAATTTCCGGAGTCGGATTGGCGCAGGCAAATACGATGGCGTCTTTGTTCATTGTTCTGACCATCTCTGTGGTAACCGTGCCAGGGGCGGAGACGCCAATAAACACGTCGGCTCCTGCCAGGGCGTCGGCCAGGGTTCCGGCCTTCTTTTCCAGGTTGGTTACCTGAGCCATCTCCTCTTTGATCCAATTCAGCCCCTCGCGGCCAGCGTAAATCGCACCTTTCCGGTCACACATGGTGATATGCCTGAAACCGGCGGACAGCAGCAGCCTGACGATAGAGATCGCTGCGGCTCCGGCTCCGGAGGTAACCACTTTGACCTCTCCCCTGTTCTTCCCCACCACCTTCAGCGCGTTGGTCAGCCCGGCCAGAGTAATGATGGCGGTGCCATGCTGGTCGTCATGGAAAATAGGAATATCACACTTCTGCTTCAGCTTCCGCTCAATTTCAAAACACCGAGGGGCGGCAATGTCCTCCAGATTGATGCCTCCGAAGGAGCTGGAGATATTGTACACCGTTTGGACAAACTCGTCCACATCCTTGGTCCTGACGCACAGCGGAAAGGCATCCACTCCGCCAAACGACTTGAACAGGACACACTTGCCCTCCATTACAGGCATGCCGGCCTCAGGACCAATGTCCCCAAGGCCCAGGACGGCAGAGCCGTCCGTGATGACGGCCACCAGATTGTGCCGCCGGGTAAGCTCGTAGCTTTTGGCCGGGTCCTCCCGGATGGCCAGGCAGGGCTGGGCGACTCCTGGGGTATAGGCCAGCGACAGAGAGTCCTTGTCATTGGCCGGCACGGTAGCCACAACCTCGATCTTCCCCCTCCATTCGCCATGCAGGCGCAGGCTTTCCTTTGCGTAATCCATGGGCATTCTCCCCTTATCGTTAGAATGAGTATTGTTTTCCCTGAGTCTATTATACTTAAGATTGAAAAAAAGGCAATGGGTACTTTGGTTTTTATTGCGGAACAGGCGGTTTTCCTGGCATAGATTCAACTTTGCAGACGATATTTTCAATTTAATGTTGACGGGAACAGCTATTTCTGGTAAAATGTCGCTTAACTCCCCTTTTATGTGTGTCAAAAATGTATTTAGGAGGAAATTATGGAACAACATCACAGAGGACAATGGGGCAGCAATCTGGGCTTTTTGATGGCTACAGTGGGTGCTGCTGTTGGCTTGGGAAATATCTGGTCCTTTCCCTTCCGCATGGGTAAAAACGGCGGTTTTCCGTTCCTTATCATCTATTTGGTACTGGCTATTCTGGTTGGCTTTACCATTATGCTGTGCGAGCTGGCTATCGGCCGCAAAGGCGGCGGCAGTGTGCTAGACAGCTACCGGAAGGTAGGCGGGAAAATGGGCGGTTTTTTAGGGTTTTTCGCCCTGCTCTCCCCCTTTCTGATCCTTAGCTTTTACACTGTGCTGGGCGCCTATTGTATCCAGTACGTGGGTCTTAACTTCGCGGAATTGCTGGGTATCTTCAGCCTGTCCAGCGTCTCAGGGGCGGACTCCTTCGGCGCTATGCTTACAAACCAGCCCCTGGCCATCGGCACCACGTTCCTTTTCATTGCTCTGTGCTTTCTGATTATCCGAGGCGGCATTAAGGAGGGCATCGAGAGGTTCAATAAGGTGGGTATGCCTGCTTTGTTCGTCATGCTGGTAATCGTGATTATCCGCTCCCTCACCCTGCCTGGGGCCATAGAGGGCTTAAAGTTTATGTTTGCCCCTAATTTTGAGCCCATTCAAACAAACTTTATCAGTGTGCTCTCCGCTGCTGGCGGCCAGATGTTTTTCTCCCTCTCCCTGGCTATGGGCATCACCGTCACCTATGGCTCCTATCTCAGCAAAAAAGAGAGCTTGGTGAAAAACTCTCTGGTTATCATTGTCTCCGACACCCTGGTGGCTGTAATGGCCGGGCTGGCCGTCCTGCCCGCCGCGTTCGCCCTTGGAGGAGGCGAGGATGCCGCCCTCTCCGGCCCAAAACTGCTGTTCATCACTCTGCAGGATGTTTTTAACTCTATGGGCGCTTTCGGTCCCATTTTTGGTATTCTGTTCTTTTTGTTTGTCGTGCTGGCAGCAATTACCTCCGCCATTGCCCTGACTGAGGTTCTGGTCACCTTTATCATCGACGCCCGAATCGCCAAAGGCAAAGCGCCTAAGCGGAATACGGTGGTGGCGCTGGTCTGCCTGGTCATCTTTATTGAAGCCGCCGTGGTTGCCGCCGATGGCCTGGGCTCCAACGGCATGTGGGTCCCCTTCCAGTCCACCGGGCTTGATCTGGGCAGTTGCTGGCTGGAATTTATGGACTTCGTCTCTGAGGGTATTGCCATGCCTCTGGGCGCATTGATTATGTCTATCCTCATTGGCTGGGTGATTGGGCCCAAGGCTATCCGGGACGAGGTTAGCCTGGAGGGCCATACAATGAGCGATGGGGTGTATACTTTCTTTGTCATCTGCGTTCGTTTTGTTGCCCCCATCGCCATGGCCTTTATCTTGTTTGGACAAATCCAGACCTTTACTACCCCTGTCTGACCGAAAACAAAAACTGGCCGGCGTAAGCGCCGGCCAGTTTTTTATGCCTTTTTCCGATATTCCTCCGCCTGCTCCAGCAGCTGGACGGCGCTCTGTTTCAGCACATCGGTGACCGCCGTGCCGCCAATGAGACGGGCCAGCTCCTCCACCCTGCCGTCCTTGTCTAGGCGGGCCACATTGGTAAAGGTACGCCCCTTCCTCTCCCCCTTTTCTACGGAGAAATGAGTATCCGCCATAGCAGCGATCTGAGGCAGATGGGTGACGCACAGCACCTGCTTGCGTCTGGCTACGTCAGCCATTTTCTCGGCCACCTTCTGAGCTGCCCGCCCGGATACACCGGTGTCAACCTCATCGAAAACCAAGCTGCCAATGCCGTCATCTTCCGCCAGCACATTCTTCAGGGCCAGCATAATTCGGGCCAGCTCACCGCCCGAGGCCACCTTTTGGATCGGTTTTAACGCCTCGCCTAGGTTGGCGGACATGAGGAATTGAACCTGGTCCATACCGGTGTCATCCATGCCATCCTGTCCAGAGCTGGGGGCAAAGTCGGTGACAAACTGCACCTTGGGCATATCCAGCTGGCGCAGCTCCTCCTGCACCCGCTTCTGGAGATCGTCCGCAGCCTTTTTCCGCGCCTTGGTAAGGACCGCGCCCCGTTTTGCTGCCTCTTTCCGGGCCTTGTCCAACTCCTTTTCCAAACGCTGGACAGTATCGTCAGCATCTTGTATCTGTTCCAGCTCTATTTTAGAGCGTTCCAAATAGTCCAGCATATCGGCTACAGTGGGGCCATACTTTTTCTTCAGGCGATAGATTACATCCAGCCGGCTTTCCAGCTGATCCAGCTCTTCAGGAGAGAAGTCAAATTCATCGGAAAAATCCCGGAGGGTCTCTGCCGCGTCATCGGCGGCACAGCGCAAGGCAGTCAGCTTCTCCGCCAATTCGTCTAACTGGGGCCCCAGACGGGCCGCAGAGCGGATGGCCCCCTCCGCTTCACCGATAAGGTCGCAGGCCCCCTGGCTGTCGTCGCTCCCTGACAGGGCAAATTGGGCCTCCTGAATCGCCTCCATCAGCTTTCCGGAACTGCGCAGAAGGGTTTTCCGTGCGTCCAGCTCCTCGTCCTCGCCGGGCCTCAGCTCAGCGCGCTCCAACTCTCTTATTTGGTACTCTAGGGTGTCCACCCGCCGGGACCGTTCCGCTTCATCCATCTCCAGCTCCGAGATGCGCCTGCGCAGGTCGGCCATAGAGCGGTACGCTGCCCGGTAGCTCTCAAGCAGAGCGCCTGTTTTGCCAAAGCTGTCCAGATAGTCTAGATGGCAGTCCGGGTCCAGCAGTTGCTGCCCATCGTGCTGACCATGGATGTTCAGCAGCTGACGCCCCAGTTCCCGCAACTGGGCCACCGTTAACGGACGTCCGTTCACCCGGCAGGCATTGCGGCCGTCCCCCTGGATTTCCCGCTGAAGCATCAGCTCTTCGCCGCTTACTGGGAATCCGTTGTTTTCCAGCCATTTTTGAGGCAGAGTTCCGGTAAATACCGCATTGACCAGGGCCGATTTGGCCCCGGTACGGATCAATTCCCGGCTGGTCCTCTCCCCCAATACAGCGCTAATGGAATCAATAACAATGGATTTTCCAGCTCCAGTTTCGCCAGTGAGCACATTAAATCCCTTGTCAAAACTGATGTCTGCCGATTCAATAATGGCAATGTTTTCAATGTGAAGTAAGGAGAGCATGTCCTCTCCCCTCCTATTCTGTCTATTTTAGTAATTTGTGAACCTCTCCGTTAAACTGCTGGGCATAGGCGTTGTCACGCATAATTAGAATACTGGTGTCGTCACCGGCCAAACTTCCCACCATACCGTCAATGTCCATGGAGTCCAGGGCGGAACAGGCGGCGGAGGCCAGACCGGGCATGGTCCGGATCACTACAATATTTTGGGCTACATCAACTGAAACTACCCCTTCTTTAAAGATATTGCGTAAGCGGGTATCTGAGGTGGAAGACATTTTACGCTTAGAAATGGCGTAACGATAACCGCCGGAGCCGGTAAGTTCTTTCACTAGGCGCAATTCTTTGATGTCCCGGGAAATGGTGGCCTGCGTGGTAGTGAATCCTCTGGCCCGCAGTTCTTCCAGAAGCTGTTCTTGGGTATCGATATCCATAGTCTGTACGATATTCAAGATTTCGCTTTGCCGGACGTTCTTCATTGGGTCAAACCTCCCAGCTTTTGATTAATAACTTGGTAAAAACTCCTGTCGGCCAACCGGACCAGCTGCGTGGCTCGCTCCGAGCGCCTAATTTCCACCCGGTCGCCGCCTGTTAGGCGGACCGCTTTCCCTCCATCAACTGACAAGTATAAATACTTTCTGTTCCCTCTGGGAAGCTGGACAGTAACGATCCGCTCAGGCGCCAGGACCATGGCCCGAACAGCCAACTGATGAGCGCAGACAGGTGTAACAATGATGCCTTTAGAAGTGGGCTCTACTATGGGCCCCCCTGCGGACATCGAGTAGGCAGTAGAACCAGTTGGAGTTGCTATAATCACGCCGTCCCCCGTAATGCCAGTTACCTTCACACGATCTGCAAAGACCTCCATTTCCGCTACGCGGGCCATAGAACCCTTGGAAATGACGGCATCATTCAGCGCGGTATCCTGACTGACCAGCTTATCTCCCCGGAGCACCTTTACATCCAGCATCATCCGCTCTTCAATGGTGTACATTCCGTGGGCCAGAGGGGCCAAAAGGGGCAGTTCGCTCCGCTCCAGTTCCGCCATAAAACCTACGCTTCCGGTGTTAACCCCCAAAATCGGTACGCCATGGAGGGTGGCATCCCGAGCGGCGTGAAGAATTGTGCCGTCTCCGCCGAAACAAATTAGTAAGTCAGTGGTGGGCAGCTCCTTGTCCAGCAGAGTCAGCGAAATCTGTTTCGGAAGATCTAACCGGTCGCCTTTTCTGGGTTGGAATGGCAGGCACAAAACAGTCTGAGCCCCAGCGTGTTCCAGCACCCGCCGGGCTTCCAGCGCCACCCGAAGTCCCTTGTCCCGGTACGGATTAGAGCTGAGTACAATTTTCATACCTGCTCCTCCTTCCAAACGCTGTGGGACTGCTCTACCAGGGCCTTCAAATCGCCCTCATAGTCAGAGGCTGCCCCTACCTGGAGGTAACCCAAGTATTCAATATTACCCTCTGGGCCTTTAATAGGTGAAAAGGTAATATCCTTGACAGAAAAATCCGCCTGACGGGCATGCTCCAAAAAGTGTTCCAGCACCTCAAGGTGGATACCCGCATCCCGGACCACGCCCTTTTTTCCCACTTTGTCTTTACCTGCCTCAAACTGTGGCTTTACCAGACAGACCCCTTGGCCGGATTCCTTCATTAAGGGGCGCAAAGCGGGCAGAATCAAATTTAGGGAAATAAAAGAAACATCCACAGAGAAGAAATCCAAATATTCTGGAATATGTTCCCGGGTCAAATGGCGGGCGTTGGTGCGTTCCATACACACCACCTGGGGATGGGTGCGCAGCTTCCAGTCCAGTTGGTTGTAACCCACGTCTACGGCATATACCAGCTTCGCCCCATTTTGAAGCATGCAGTCGGTAAAACCACCAGTGGAGGCGCCAATATCAGCGCAAATTTTATCTTTTAGGCAGATGGGCCACAACCCTATAGCCTTTTCCAGTTTCAAACCGCCCCGGCTCACATAGCGCAGCGCTCTCTTTTCCCGTACCTCAATGACATCGTCCGTCCCTACGGAAACCCCTGCTTTCAACTGCTTTTGCCCATTGACGTAAACTTCTCCCGCCATGATAAGCGCCTGGGCCTTCTGACGGCTCTCCGTAAACCCCAGTTCCGCCACAGCCACGTCAAGTCGCCGTTTGACCACGGCCCAACACCTCCAACGCTTTTCTTGCCAGCCCCTCTCCGTCTAAAGCCAGGTCCCTTTTCAGCAAGGATGCTGTCCCATGAGGGACAAAGCTCTCTCCACAGTTGACCAAGGATACTTTGGCTGTCAGACCGGCCAGCTCTAACTGAGCGGCCACTCGCTGCCCCACGCTGCCTTGGGCCGCCTGCTCCTCGGTAAACAGGAGAACCCCGGTCTTGCGGACGGATTGCTCAATTACTTCTGGCACAAGAGGTGTAAGTTGATTTAGCTTTATAACTTCGGCCTCAATTGCCTGGCATTTCAGGAGGTCTGCGGCTACCAAGGCATCGTTGATCTCTGTGCCGTAGCTCGCCAGAGTAATGTCATTTCCCCAACGCAGGACAGTAATCGGCTCCTCCCCGCCAGTTCCCACATACTTCCCTTCGCCGCCGCGGGGATAGCGCACAGCAACCGGGCCATTCAGCTGGAATAGAGCCCGCTCCAGCATGATTTCCAGTTCAGCGAAGCTGGCAGGGGCTAATACTGTCATGTTAGGGACGCTATCTAAATAGGTGGCGTCAAAGATACCGTGGTGAGTTTCACCATCATCCCCCACCAACCCGGCACGGTCTACCCCGAACACCACATGAAGGTTATCGATGGCCACATCGTGAAGGAGCATATCATAAGCGCGCTGTAAAAATGTGGAGTATACCGCAAAGACAGGAATTGCCCCCTGCTTGGCCATACCAGCAGCCATAGAGACGGCGCAGCCTTCAGCAATTCCCACATCGAAGAAGCGGTCCGGAAATTTCTGAGCAAATTTCTCCAGTCCTGTCCCGCCAGTCATAGCTGCGGTGATAGCGCATACCCGCTGGTCTTGATCCGCCAGACGGGCCAATGTACGCCCAAAAACGGATGAAAAATTTTCCGACGGCTGATGTTTCAGTTTTCCTGTGATCGGATCAAAGGACGCGATGCCATGAAACGCATCAGGGTTCTCTTCCGCCGGCACAAAGCCTTTCCCCTTTACAGTCTTGACATGGAGTAAAATAGGTTCGTCCAGATCCTTTGCATACCGCAAAATCTTGGTTAAGAACGACAGATTATGGCCATCTACCGGGCCCAAATAACGAAACCCCATGTTTTCGAACATACTGCATGGCAGCATAGATTGCTTCAGCGCCTGCTTGACCCGGTGGGTTACCTTATAAACCGCCCGGCCGGGAGCTGTGGCGTTCATGATTCTACGGTAATGCTTTTTGAAGGTGAGGTACTGAGGCTTCAGGCGCTGTTTGGCCAAGTGGTCCGCCACCCCTCCTACATTGGGGGTGATGGACATGCCATTGTCGTTAAGAATTACCAATATCTGCTGGCCGCATTCCCCTGCATTGGACAGCCCTTCATAAGCCAGTCCGCCGGTAAGGGCGCCATCTCCAATGAGAGCAATTACTTTATAGTCTTTGCCCAGCATTGTCCTGGCGCGGGCCATACCTAAAGCCACTGCCACCGAATTGGAGGCATGGCCGGCAATAAAAGCGTCATGGATACTCTCGTTAGGCTTGGGGAAACCGGCAATGCCGCCATACTGCCGCAAAGTAGGCATATCCTCCCATCGCCCGGTTAACATCTTGTGCGTATAACATTGGTGCCCAACGTCAAAAACCAGTCGGTCCACCGATGTGTCAAACACCCGGTGGAGGGCCACGGTCAGCTCTACTGCCCCCAAATTTGAGGCCAGGTGCCCGCCGGTCTGGGATACGTCCTTTACCAGTTCCCGGCGCAACTGCGCACACAAGGACTCCCCTTCTTGATCAGTTAAGTGGGCAAGAACAGGTTGATATTCGGTTTTTGCAACGGATTCAGTCAAGACAGTACTCCTCCCGGAAATCGCACTTATTTTGTCCGGTTCACCAGTGCTTTTGCCAGCCAGACAAGAAAATCTGAGGCTTCAAAGCCACTGAGCGCCTCAATCCCACATTGGGTTAGCTGTTCTACCGAAGCGGCACAGCCGTCCAGCCCTAAGGCGGTAACAAAGGTGCTTTTCTCATTTGTCTGGTCAGAGCCTACGGTTTTGCCCAGTTCCGTCTCTGAACTGGTGACATCCAGCATATCGTCACGGATCTGGAACGCACGGCCCAGGTTTTGGGCGTAGGCGCGCACTTTTGCCCGTTGTTCCGAACTCCCTCCCGCAGCAATACAGCCCAACTCGGCGGAGGCAGAAATGAGCGCTCCCGTTTTCAAACTCTGGAGCAGCTCCAGTTCTTCCCGGTCTAAAGCCCGGCCCTCTCCCGCCATATCCAGCGCCTGTCCGCCTACCATGCCAGCGGAGCCAGCAGCCCGGGCCAGGCACCGCACAGCTTCTACAATCCGGTCCGCCGGCAGATCAGCTTTGGTCAATTGCTCAAAAGCCGCAGTGAGCAGGGCGTCTCCCGCCAAGATGGCGGCGGCTTCCCCATAGACTACATGGTTGGTGGGGCGGCCCCGGCGCAGGTCGTCGTTATCCATGGCGGGCAGATCGTCGTGAATCAGGGAGTAAGTGTGGACCATTTCCACGGCGCAGGCGAAAGGAAGCGCCGCAGCCATCTCACCGCCGAATAGACGGCAGGCCTCCAGAGTGAGCACCGGCCGGATGCGCTTGCCTCCTGCCAACAGGGAATATTCCATCGCCTCCTGCAAATCGGCGTGCTGGGCTTCCCCGGAAAAAAACCCAGACAGATATTCCTCAACCAGAGCCCGGTCCTGTTTCAGTCTTTGCGTAAAGTCTTTCTCCATGTCAATCCTTGCCTCCAAAGGGTTCTTCTGTCACTACGCCATCTTTTCCGGCAGTAAGAAGGGTCACCTTCTGCTCTGCCTCGTCCAGCTGTTTGGTGCACTCCCGCAGCAGCTTGGCTCCCTCTTCAAACAAGGTCATGGCCTGCTCTAAAGGGGCATCTCCCTTTTCTAGCAGAGATACAATTTCCTCCAAACGGGCCATGGAGCCCTCAAAATTTAGCTTCTTTTTTGCGGCCATGCTCAATTCTCCTTACACTTGATGTTTTCTCTCCACCCGGCAGTCCAGATTTCCGTCTGCCAGAGTCAGCTTCAACTTGTCTCCTGGCGCTACGTCTTGAATAGAAACAACGGCTTTTCCGTCCTCCTGTTGGACGATGGAGTAGCCCCGGGCAAGCACCTTCATAGGGCTCAGAGCATCTAAAGCGGCGGCTAAGGTATTTAGGCGCTCCCGGCGTTTTGCAACCGACTGCGCCCCGCTGCCGGGCAAGGCGGCGGACAGCTTCCCCAGCCGTTCCCGCTGGCCGGCTGCGGCCCGGCGCAACCCGTGGGCCAAACAGCTGGACTGGTAGTCCAGCAGCAGCCGTTTTTCCCGAAAATAGGAGGCGGGGTCCGTCATGGGCCGGCTGTTAGCCAAGCGCTCCATCCTCTGCCGGTACCGGGCAAGGCGGACGGACACTGCCCCTTCCAGCCGTTCTCCATCCCCCAGCAGGGCAGCATAGATCTCATTTTGGTCAGGCACCGCCAGCTCAGCGGCGTTGGAGGGAGTGGATGCCCGCAGATCAGCCACAAAATCGGCGATTGTCACATCGGGCTCGTGGCCCACGGCGGAGATGACGGGAATCTCAGAGCGGTAGATGGCCCGGGCCACGATCTCCTCATTGAAAGCCCACAGGTCCTCCATAGAGCCGCCGCCCCGGCCAGTGACAAGCAAGTCGGCGACCTGGCGCAGGTTGGCCCATTGGATGGCCGCAGCAATCTCTTGAGGCGCCTCCTCCCCCTGGACCCGCACAGGAATCACCTTAACCTCAGACAGCGGCCAACGGGCCCCAAAAATACGGATCATGTCCCGCACCGCCGCACCAGCCGGAGAGGTAATCAGAGCAATTCGTTTGGGAAACCTTGGAATAGGCTGTTTGTGAGACGGATCAAAGAGGCCCTCCCCAGCCAGCTTCTCCTTTAGCTGTTCAAAAGCCAGAGCCAGGTCCCCTACCCCCTCCGGGGTGAGGCGGGCGCAGTACAGTTGGTACTGGCCGTCCCGGGGAAAAACGGTCACCCGGCCGGTGGCAATCACCTGCATTCCATTTTCCGGGCGGAAGCGCAGAGACTGAGCGTCGCTTCGGAACATGACGCACCGCAGTGCTCCTTCCCCATCCTTCAGAGTAAAATAGTGGTGTCCGGAGGGGTACATTTTATAATTAGACAGCTCTCCCCGAACCATCAGCCGGGAGAGCAGCCAGTCCCGTTCCATCATGCCTTTCAAATACTGGCCTACCTGGCTGGGGGTTAGAATAGGATTCTCTTTCATAACGCCTCCCCTGATTTCAGGGCCCGCCAAGTAAGGATGGCTGTACCCATCGCGTTGTCGGTAGAATATTGGGGCTGAGCAAAAATGACTCCATAACAGGATAGCAGCGTCCTCAATTGGCTATTGGACGCCACGCCTCCGGAGCACAGGACCGGCAGGCCGGAATACCGCTGCCGCGCCTCCTGTGTGGCCCGATCCACGACGCCGCATACGGCGTCCAGGGCAAAACGGGCGATGTTGGCGGGTTTTTCCCCGGCTTCTTTTAAGGCTTTCACCTGATTCTCCATTCCGGACAGAGAAAATGTAAGGTCTTTTAGCTTTACATGCGGTTCATAGCAGGCATCTGCCTGGCTGTACATGGCATCCAGGGCACGTCCTGCCGGGAATTGCAGGTCCAGCAGCACGCCGGTGCGGTCGAGGAGCTGACCGGCGGACAGATCGCTGGTACCGCCGATGATCTCAGTGGTTACTGTCCAGCCTTCCGGCCTAACCAATAGCAGCTCAGTCGTCCCGCCTGACAGGTGCCAGGCAAGGAATGGGCTGTCCAACAGATTCAGCCGCCCGGCAGACCAGGCAGCTGCGGCCAAATGTCCCTGCTGGTGGGAGTGAGTATAGAAAGGCACATGCATCGAAGCCGCAATTCCTTGGCCTATGGACTCCCCCGCCAGAAAACACGGCATGTAGGAGCCCTCAACTGCCCGGGGGCGGCTGGAAGCGCCAATGGCCCGAATAGAGGTAAGGCGCCCCTCTCCTGCCAGCTGCTCCAGCAACCCGGGCAGATGTTTTACATGCTGAAACAGGGCGTCGCTCTGACGCAGGCCCAGCTCACCAGGCCGTACGTCCAAGAGACGTCCAATGTTTTCCCCTTCCCGGCCGTCAAACACGGCTGCGGAGGTGGTATAGTTGCTGGTATCCAGCCCCAGAACCGGCATTACTCCTCAACCTCCACATCAACCGGCTTTTTCTCAGGCTTAGGCGGAGTGTCTTCAAATTCTGTCCGGACAAAGGTGCCAAGAATGCCGTTGACGAAAGCGACCACCTCCGCTGGTTCGTACTTTTTCGCAATCTCTACCGCCTCATTGATGGCAGCGGCGTTGGGGATGTCCGGCATGTAGAGCACCTCATACATGGCAGTGCGCATAATAGCTGCCGCCATACGGGGAATCCGGGCAAAGGACCAGCCTACCGAATAGCGGCTGATATAATCGTCCAGTTCAGGCCCATGGGCAAACGCCCCCTGGACCAGCTCCCGTATGTAGCGTTCCTGCTTCTCATTAGGAAACTCCCCATAAAGTGGCAGTTCCTCTGCCAGTTCCTGAAAGCGCTCTCTGTTCAGTTCCGCCTCCAGTACCTCCTGGGCGCTGCGGTTATCAAAGCCCAAGGCAAAAATAATATGTACGGCAATTTCTCTTGCGCTGCTTCTTGTCATAAGTACAGCCCCCCATAATTGGTCCTTAATCTTCCTACAGTATTATATACATGAATATACAAAAAGAAAAGCCCCATTTTGAAAATCTTTTCAGAACCGGCGTTTTAGATCATAGGCAAACAACAGAGACGCTCCGAGGAGCGTCCCTGTTGTTTAACCGTAGAATTTATGACCGCCAATGGTAGCAATCAAATCCTTGTTGCGCGCAGCCCAGCTGTTAGAACCGGAATCAAAGTACAAAGCGCCCTTAGTCTCCTCTACCACGCCCCCATCCATCACCAGCTTGGCAGCAATAGTACTTGACTGGGAGGGCTCGGTTGCAGCCAGAACTCCAGATTTATAGGTGCTGAACTGATTTTTTTGAGCCAGAACGCCCTCTACCGTATCAGGGAAAACAGGATCAGCCACGCGGTTAAGCACTACGTTGCCCACGGCCATCTTACCCTCCATGGGCTGGTTGCCGCTCTCCTTGTGAATCACCCGTGACAGCCAGAACAGATCATCCGGATTGTAAAAACTATCCCCGCTCTGAAGGGCTCCGGAGCCGCTGGTAACGGTGGTAACACCGGTTGCAACATCGTAGCCCACAGCGGCGTCAAACGCCTTAGCCGCTACCCGCAGGGGGACAATCACTTGACCTGCTGGGGTCAGCTGGACTGTCTCTGACACATAGAGGTACCGTCCGTTGGCCTCCACATAGAGCTGGCCCACCTCAGCGGTAAGGGACAGTCTGTCGGTGACCACGGTAGCCGCAGAGCCATCCCAGCTAATCTGGGCAGCAGGCGCCAACTGACGGGCCAGTACGGACAGGGACACATAGGTAACGCCGTTTTGCATCTCCTTGTTCAGTTCCGCAGGGGCGGGCCTGCCGTTGATTAATAAGCTAGAATCCCCTCCCATAGAGGGCACGGCGGAAGACGCGGGAAAATCGGGAGCCGTATCCTCAGGGGCTGCGGCTCCAATGGAATCCGCCGCCGGAATACCAGGCAGCAAAGGCGCGTCGCTATCAGGTTCTGTGCCCCTGATGGTGTCAGCCGCGGGGACGCCGAGGGCCAGATTGGGCCCCACGTCAGCGCTGGACGGCACATTAGGCCAATTCGCTTCAGTATCAAGCGCCGCGTTGGCGGCACTCTCCTCCTCTGCCAAGAGGGCGGCTGCGGGTTCCGTATCGGCCGCAGCGCCCATCAGGAGGAGCATGGCAAAGACGCTGAGCATAACGGAAACTAGCTTTCGCTTCATTGTCTGCACTCCTTTTAATACGAGTTATGTCAAAATTATGACAACCAATGCCAGAATTATGACAACCAAAAGCAATCACTGTTACTTTTGTAACCACATTGTAACCAATTCTGAAATGCAAAGCAAGGGCAAAACTGCCTAGAAATACCCCGGTTTAATTGTATAAGTTGTCAGAAATTCACAGGTATAACCGCTATTTTTCCAGCCCTCAACAATAATTTCCAAAATATAACAGAAAATGTGTGTCTATAAAAAGCCCGCCCCCGATGTAAAAACGGAGACGGGCCAGCCTTTTTCCCGATGAAAAAGACCCGAAAAAAGTTGGTCTATTAAATTCCCCGGTTTAGAGTTTTACGAAGACGGATTTTACCGGCGAGAGCCTGGTCAATCATGTTCAGGAATTTGGCCCTGTCCTCCGGCAGCCCCCCCTTCAAGGGGAGGTAGTTGGAGGCATGGTTACTGGTGAAGTGGAGCGGTTCCACCTCCAAATGCTCAATAAGCAGCCGGCACTCCTCCAGCACATGGTCAGCAGAACAGACCTCAAACCGGCCTGCCAGCACATCCTCTCCAAGAGGGGTGCCCTTGGCCGGGGCAAAGGTCATGGCGGATAGGTGCCGGGGCCTCATCGCGTTAATCATCTTGGCGGTGGACAGGATATGCTCCTCCCAATCGCCTCCTTCGCCGTTCGCGCCTGTCATGCCCAGGATGATGGTAACCCATAGGTCAATCCCCGCCTCCACAAGCCGCTGTCCAGCCAGCAGCATCTGCCCGGCAGAACAACCCTTATGGATGAACTGAAGCACCTGGTCGCTGCCGCTTTCCACTCCCAGATAAGCACGGGACAGCCCGGCCTCGCGGAGGGCGCGCAGCTCCTCGGGCATCTTGGAAAGGGTGCTTTTGGGGCCGGCGTAAAGGGTTACCTTCTCCAACCTATGAAAGGTTTTGTAGAGCTTATTTAGGATTTGAAGCAGCTCTTCCGTCTTCATAATGATGGCATCGCCGTCCATGAGGAATACCCGTTCCAGGTCGGGACCGTAGTATTCCCGGGCCATATCGATATCCTCCAGAATCTCCGCCACCGGACGGATACGAAATTTTTTCTCCTTGTACATCCCGCAAAAGGTACACTGGTTGTTGGAGCACCCAATGGTACACTGGAGCAAATAGCTCTTCCACTCTCCTGGGGGACGATAGAGCAAGTCGCTGTCGTAGCGCATAGCACGCTCTCCTTTCTATGAAATGATTCTGTTTTGTCCGCTGAACACTTACATATTTTCCATAAGCTGGCCGTCCCGAAAGACCTTCTTGATATTTTTTTCTGCCTTACTTCTAGGCAGCATGACCTCGTGCCCGCAGCCCTGACAGCGCATTTTAAAGTCCATCCCTACCCGCAGAACCAGCCATTCCTGACCGCCGCAGGGATGGGGCTTCTTCATCTTCAGTATGTCATTGACATGGATGTCCACATGATCCCACCACACTTTCGCTTCTATTATAGTATATCATTTTCTTCCTTGTCAACAGCATGCTTTCTGTGATAAAAGGACCGAAATCAAAATACGGGAGGATATTAAAATGAGTGTAACGGTAATTCCGGCCTATGAACATCCGCAGAAAATTGGCCTGTTGTTTCAAGAGTATACAGATAGGCTGTATCTACATGAAGCTGGATCTATGAAAAAAACCGGACGCTTTGCGGCGTCCGGCTTTGATATTTGCTTTTACCCGGCCAGGGCAGCAGTGTCGATGGCAATCATCAGCTCCTCGTTGGTGGGGATGACCAGTGTGCGCACTGCAGCGCCCTCGGCGGAGATGTCGATTTCCTCGCCCCGAATTTTATTCTTTTCCGCATCAATTTTGATGCCCATGAATTCCAGCCCGGAGACAATGCTGGCACGGTTGCCGCCGCCGTTCTCACCCACGCCGGCGGTGAAGATAACGGCATCCACCCCGCCCATGGCAGCG
This sequence comes from uncultured Bacillota bacterium, assembly GCA_947383275.1. Lineage (GTDB taxonomy): Bacteria > Bacillota > Clostridia > Oscillospirales > Oscillospiraceae > Lawsonibacter. The sequence continues at coordinate 28,446 of CANDCW010000007.1, read as the reverse complement.
GCGTAGGAGCCGATCAGCTTCTTTACACCATACTCGAAGACCTCAACAGCCAGAGCTGCGCGGGTGTTACCCTCCTTCCCGGCGGCCTCCAGGTCGCGGAAGTCGGAGGATACACCAGACACACCCAAAACACCGGATTTCTTGTTCATGATGTTGAGCATTTCCTTGATGTCTATGTTGTACTTGCCCATCAGATACTCCAGAATGCCCGCGTCGATATCGCCAGTGCGGGTTCCCATGGGCAGACCCGCCAGAGGGGTAAAGCCCATGGAGGTGTCCACGGATTTACCACCATCTACAGCGGTAACAGAGGAACCGTTGCCCAGGTGGCAGGAGATAAGCTTCAGTTCCTCAATGGGCCTGCCCAGCATAGCGGCGGCCCGCTGGGTGACATACTTGTGGGAGGTGCCGTGGAAGCCGTAACGGCGGACCTTGTCCTTTTCATAGTACTCATAAGGCAGCGCATAGGTATAGGCCACGGCGGGCATGGTCTGATGGAACGCAGTATCAAACACAGCTACCATCGGGGTTCCGGGCATAAGGGCCTGGCATGCCTTGATTCCAATGATATTGGCGGGATTGTGGAGGGGAGCCAGGGGGTTGCACTCCTCAATGGCCGCCATAACCTCATCGTTAATGAGGACGGACTTGGCAAACTTCTCACCGCCGTGGACAACACGGTGGCCCACCGCGTCAATCTCTTTCATGGAGCCGATCACGCCGTTTTGGGGATCCACAAGGGCATCCAGCACGGCCTTAATGGCCTCGTTGTGGGTGGGCATAGCCACATCGGCCTCTTTCACAGCCTGCTTGCCCTCGGGCTTATACGTGAACTTGCCGTCGATGCCGATTCGTTCGCACAGCCCCTTAGCTAGCACCTGCTGGGTTTCAGGGTTGAGCAGCTGATACTTCAGGGAGGAGCTGCCGGCGTTGATGACCAGAATATTCATGGGGAATCGTCTCCTTCTCAAATCAAATTTGGGTTGCCTCCTGACAGAGAATGTACTACAATAGAGACAGCCCTGCCGATATCTCTATTCTAACGCTTTTTTTCCGTTTGGACAACCTCTTTTTTACTTTTCTTCCATATATTTTTTTGACTGGTTTCATAGAATCAGCCGATTGACCAGGAGGCGCGCCCTTGAAAACCATCGGGATTGTTGCGGAATATAACCCTTTTCACACGGGACATGCACATCATATCAAAGAAACCCGACGGCTGACCCAGGAGGAAACGGCCGTGGTAGCCGTCATGAGCGGCAACTGGGTGCAGCGGGGCGAGTGCGCAATTACAGACAAATGGACCCGAGCTGAAATGGCCCTGGCCGGGGGCGTAGACCTAGTACTGGAGCTGCCCACTGTATGGGCCACTGCCTCCGCCGAAGGATTTGCCCGGGGCGCTATGGCCCTGTTGGACGCCACAGGGGTGGTAGATGTCCTCTCCTTTGGCAGCGAGTGCGGCGACGTTGCCTCTTTGGCGGAACTGGCTCGGTGCCTGAACAGCCGGGATTTTTCCCAAACACTGCGCCGGGAGCTTGGACCGAAGAAATCCTTCGCTCAATGCCGCCGTCAGGCAGTGGAACAACTACTGGACCAGGACGCTGCTGCCCTGCTGGACAGCCCGAACAACAACCTGGGCGTGGAATACCTACGTTTTCTGCCCGCCAGGATGGCGGCGGTCACTGTCCCACGGCGGGGAGCGGCTCACGACGGAGAAGCAGTTGGAGAATTTGCCTCCGCAGCTCTCCTGCGCCAGTGGATTCGAAAAGGAGATATGTCAAGAGTTTTCCCCTTTCAGCTGCTGCCCTGGAAGGGAGAGCCCGCTGACCTGACGTACATGGAGCGGGCTGTCATCGCCCGGCTGCGGTCTATGCCGGCAGAGGAAGCGGAAGCTCTTCCGGACAGCGGCGATGGCCTTGCCGCCCGTCTGCTGTACGCCGCCCGTCAGGCGGCAAACTTGGAGGAGTTGTACTCCCTCACCAAGACCCGAGCCTATGCCCATGCCCGGGTGCGACGGCTTGCCCTCTATGCCCTGCTCGGCCTGCGGACTCAAGACCGCCCTTCTACCCCGCCCTACATCCGGGTCCTGGGTTTCAACCGTAAAGGACAGGCGCTGCTTCGGAAAATGGTTAAAACGGCCTCGCTCCCCTTTTTTGTCAAACCAGCCCATATACGGCGGCTATCCTCCGATGCTCAGACGCTTTTTTCTCTGGAGGAACGATTTACCGACCTGTTTGCCCTTTGCTTTTCCACCCCACGGCCATGCGGGCTGGAGTGGACTACAAATCCGATTATCATAAAATAAGGAGTTTTCATGGAAGTCAAGGTCCTCACCGAATTGAAAAAATGGCGTCTGCCTTGTGCCGTCCTCGTTCCCTTGCTGCTGGTGGGACTATTCCATCTGCTCAAAGGCTGTCAAGCATTTATGACCGGCTGGGTGTTTGGCATTATGGCTCCGGTAGAACAGTTTTTTGGAAAAGTATGGTCTATTTTCCCTTTTTCTGCTGCCGAGATACTTACCGCCCTGTTTCTGCTGGGCTGCTTTGTTTGGCTGATTCGGGCAATATTGCTGGTGTGGCGGCAGAAGGACGCCCTCCGCTTCCTGCGCCGGCTTCTTGCTTTGGCGGCTGCCTGGATATGGCTTTGGGCGGGACTGTGCTGGCTTTGGAATGCCGCTTACTATATCCCTTCCTTTGCCCAGCGGGAGGGACTGAAGACGGAGCCCTATTCAGTGGAGGAATTGGCCTCCCTCACAGAGTATTTTGCCAGACAGGCCGCAGCACTGGCCCCCCAGGTCCCCCGGGACGAAGAGGGCCACTTCGCTGAAAAGCTGTCCGACTGCTTCGACAGAGGAACCGGCATCTATCAAAGTATTGCCCGGGAGTTTCCTTCGCTGGGCGTTCAGGCTGTAAAGGCAAAACCCTTGCTTTTCTCCAGGGTGCAGAGCATTCTCGGCTTTACTGGCGTCTATTTCCCCTTTACGGGAGAAGCGAATGTAAATGTGGACGCTCCCGCCTGTCTGGTTCCCGCCACCATCGGCCATGAGATGGCCCACCAGCGTATGGTCTCCTCCGAGCTGGAGGCCAATTTTGTAGGCATTGCCGCTTGTACCTCATGCGGCGACACAACATTTCAGTATTCCGGTTACCTCACAGGACTGATTCATCTGTGCAACGCCCTCTATTCCGCCTCTCCAGACACCTGGTACGATATTGCCAAACGCACGTTTACCCTGGAGCTGGCGATCGACTGGAACGACAACAATGACTATTGGGACTCCTTAGAGTCCCCGGTAGAAGACACCGCGGGAGCCATGTATGATTCCTTCCTAAAGGGTAATCATCAAGAGCTGGGTATCCGCTCCTACGGTGCGTGTGTGGACCTTTTGGTCAGCTACTACGGCCCAAAAATGTGAGAAAGCCGCCCAATAGGCGGCTTTCCTGCATAAAGACCATGTTAGTATCCCTGTCCTTTAATTTCCTCCCAGTACCGTTTTGCAGCCTGCTCCGTCTTATTGTCGCCGTATTGGTAGTAGCGTACACCCACCAGCTCATCCGGGAGATACTGCTGGGCCACCCAATGCCGGGGAAAGCTGTGGGGATATTTATATCCTTGATCCCGCTCCTGGCCGGCGGAGTCGGCATGGACATTTTGCAGTTCCCGAGGGACGCTGCCGGTCCGGCCAGCGCGGACGTCGGCCAATGCGGCGTCGATAGCCATACAAGCTGTGTTGGACTTAGGCGCAGTCGCTAACAGGATGACGGCTTCCGCCAATGGAAGCTTGGCTTCCGGGAGTCCAAGCTGAAGGGCGCTGTCTATGCACGCCTTGACGATTGGGACGGCAAGGGGATAAGCCATGCCGATGTCCTCGCTGGCGGAACACAAAATGCGGCGGATGGCGGTAATCAAGTCTCCCGCTTCCAGCAGGCGAGCCAGATAATGAAGCGCAGCGTCCGGGTCGGACCCCCGCAGGGACTTCATCAGGGCTGAGGCAATATCATAGTGGGCGTCTCCTTCCCGGTCATAGCGCATGGCTGACTTTTGGGCGGCGGTCCGGGCGTCCTTCAGGGTGACAAGGAGTTTCCCTTGCTCCTTGTTGGCAGCGCTGAGGAGCAGCTCAATGGCATTCATTGCCTTGCGCACATCGCCGCCGCAGGCGGAGGCGATATGTTCCCGAACGCCATCCTCACAAGCTACCTCCGAATCCAAACGCCGCGCCATGATAGAGATACCCCGGTCAATGGCGGGAAGCACATCCCGGGCTGTAATCTGCTTGAACTCAAAGACGCTGGCCCGGGACAGCACCGCGCCAAAGACGGCAAAAAACGGGTTTTCCGTGGTGGAGGCGATGAGAGTAATCCGTCCGTCCTCCATGAACTCCAGCAGGGACTGCTGCTGCTTCTTATTAAAGTATTGAATCTCATCCAGGTAGAGCAGAACGCCCTCCGGCGCCAGCAGAGTGCCGATATCCGCCATGATCTCCTTGATATCTGAAATGGAGGCGGTTGTGGCGTTGAGCCGGTGAAGGGGCCGGTTGGTCCGCTGAGCAATGATATTGGCCACTGTGGTTTTCCCCGTGCCGGAAGGGCCGTAAAATATCAGGTTGGGCACGCTCCCCCCCTCCACAATGCGGCGGAGCAAGCCGTTTTTTCCCAAAATGTGCTGCTGGCCTACCACCTCATCCAGGCTGGTAGGCCTTATTTCGTCCGCCAAAGGCCGGTATGCCATATCCCTCACACCTTTCTCCGGCCCGCCATCCCGGCTGCGGCCAGCATCTTCTCCTGACAGAAGTGGTTGACCAGAGCGATAACCCGTCCAACCCCCACCATTGCTGCGATGGTGCCAATCCCAATCCCGATTATTTTTCCAGCGCAGCACAGCCCTACCGCTACTGTGGCGCAGACGCAGCCTATATCAAATACATTTTTGGTAAAGCCCTGGTCCCGGCCAATTTTTTCCGCAATCGCCTGGACAATTCCGTCTCCGGGATTGGGAACCAGCCGCATATTTACCGTCATAGCCACACCCAGCCCGGTGAGGAAAATCGCGATCACAAGCAGAACCAGGTTAGCCGCCAGGCTATGCTCCGCACAGTGATAGGGGATCAGGGCGTCAAACAAGTCGAGCAGGCGGCTGAACATCAGGCTGACCACGATCTGAAGCAGGGTTGCCACCCACTCCGACCTACTTCTCAGAAACAGCTGAACAATTACAAACAGCACATAAAGCACAAAGGTCATATCGCCAAAATTCAGTGAAAATATCTGAGCTGCGCTGTACGCCACCGAAATGATCGGGGAAACGCCCAGCCCTGTTTTTGTGTTCAGCGTGATCCCCAGGGCTAGCACCATCATGCCCAAGCCATAGATCAGCCACCGATTCGGATGTTTCAAGTATGTTCACTTCCTTTTCCCTCATGCTCCAGTGCGCCGCCATAGCTTTTCAGGGCTTTCCTTCGGCTCCGCCAGTCAGGCATAAGGGCGTCCATTCTAGCGTAAAAGCCAGGCCCATGGTCGTGATGCAGAAAGTGGACCAGCTCATGAAGGGCCACATAGTCCCGCAGCGCCTCTGGGCACCGGGCCAAGGCGGTATTTAAGGTGATATATCCCTGAGCCCAGTGGCAGTTGCCCCACTGGCTTCTCAAGGGCCGCAGTTTTAGCTGCGGAAACAGCACACCCAATGGTTCCACCAGAGGATATGTCCGGGTTAACGCGTCCGTCAGCCGGCGGACGCACTCCTCCCGGGATACGGCCGGCAGCGGTTCTGCCCTGCGATCCTCCCTGCGCCGCAGGGCGTCCATAATCCAGCCGCTCTTCTCCCGGATAAAGTCATCCGCTTGCCTGACAGAGCAACGAAGTGGAACAGAAAGTGCCACTCCCCCGGTTCCAACGCGCAGATTTAAATTTTTCACTCGCTTCCGGGTTAAGGTATAGGTGAGTGGCCCGTGGGGCGTATCTACAAGGCGCGGTTGTGGCATGGGTTGCTTCACCATTTATTTTCCACCTCTTCGGCAAAGCCCAAAAAGTCCTTGACGAAGACCTCCATACCGTCATCCAACAAAGCCAAACCGGTAAACTTGCCAAAAACCTGGTGCTGGTCTGACTTTACCACCCCCGCGCCGGCATAGGCAGAGCGGTCCATGATGGGATCGAAACGCATTTCGAACCTGCCGTCATCACTGGTAAATTCCCATTGCTCCATGTACCTGCGGCGGCGCCGGCGGCCTGGAATGCGGAAACGGACCTTGGAGAGCTTATGGGCCCTGCCGTCATAAAACAGCATGTTCTCCGTGGCGGCGGAGGTGTCTCCAAAACCGTAGCCCAGATTAAAGCCGAATCTCACCCCGTCCACCAGACCGGAGGCAGAGGCCCAGTACCAGGTGTTGTGATAGGTCCACACGCCCCGGCCCCAATCCAACACGGCAAAGGTGTCAGAGGGATCCAGCATGTACTCCTTCTCCCCAACGGTTACCTTACCCGAGGCCCGCAGGCAGTTGATCTTCTGATTGAAATAAAAATGCCCCGGCTTGTCAAAGGGGGTGCATATGACCATGGACTCCTCCGGTTCGTCAGTGAGCTCAATATAAGCGTCCAGCTGATCCCGCCCGCTGAAACGCTCCATGTGGGCGTAGAGCAACCGCCGTTCCTCCTCCCGGCGGAACAGCAGAGAGTATCCGTGCCCGCCGGAAGCGCAGTCGCCCTCCAGTGTAGAGGAGGGCATGCCGGTATTCCCCATGGGCAGCAGCCGCATCGTACTTTTAGTTACTTGGGTATTTTCCCAAAAATCCAGCAGCGAAATGGAATCCAGTCCCATATAACTGTTGTCCGCAATGGTCAGCGCCAGCGCGAATTGCCCGTTCATCACCAGATAGTAGTCCCACTCTTTAATACGCATGGTGTGCCCCCGGACGTCATTTCGGTCGTATTCCAGCAGCATCTGTTTGGCGTATCCCGGCTCCCGCAGGTTACCCTGATCGTCCAACAGCGGGCCCGCCGTGGTGATTTCGTGCTGGTGCATGGCAACATCCCCCTTCTTTCTTCCTTTTTCCTTGACGAGAAAAAGGAACCGAAACTTTTCCTGGTTACTTGACAAAACGATTGCCTATATCGCAGTATGTGGCAACGAAAATAGCTGAAATCAAAGTATAGCTTCACCATTGACATTTTATTGGGATACAAGCGTTCTTTTCTATTATACTGTAAAATGTTCCATTCCGCAATTCTTTTCTTGGACATGCAAGCCACAACTTTTTTCCGCATATAGTTCGAGGGATTCTTCCAGAGAGGGGTGTGTGGGACATGGGACGTATCGTGGGAAAAGCTCAGTACCGGGACATTTTACTGGGAATTGGACTGCTGTGGGCGACAGCTGCGCTTGTTTTATGGCCGGAACAGGCCATGTCAGCTATGCGTGACGGGCTCAGACTATGTGGAAACGTGATCCTTCCCTCTCTGTTCCCATTCTTTGTGTTATCATCCTTGGTGGTGGAGCTGGGAATGTCCCAGTATCTAGGGCGGCTGTTGGAGCCGGTCATGGCGCCGCTGTTCCGGGTGAACGGAAACTGTGCCGCGGCATTGGCGCTGGGGTTTGTGGGCGGCTATCCGGTTGGTGCCCGGACGGCCCTCCAAATTTATGAAAACGGCCAGTGTTCCCGGACAGAGGCAGAGCGCATGCTGGCTTTTTGCAATAACAGTGGGCCCGCCTTCGTCCTGGGCGTGGTGGGAGCCGGGGTATTTGGAAGTGGGAAAGCAGGACTGCTTCTCTATTTGACCCATCTGCTGTCCTCACTGATGGTTGGGATTATATTCCGGTTTTATAAATTCCGGGAAGAGCCGCAAACCCAGAGAAATCGAGGACCACAATTTCAAGCGGCAAACTTTTCCAAGGCGTTTACCCATTCAGTCACCGGAGCAATGCAATCTACCCTAAATATCTGCGCCTTTATCCTGTTTTTTACAGTCTTTTTGCGCATTCTGGCTTACTCTGGCGTTTTAGAGCTGCTTGGCGGCGTTCTCTCCTCACTCCTGTCTCCGCTGGGGATGGATCAAACCTGGGCGGAGCGGCTGCTCACTGGTCTGGTAGAAGTGTCCTCCGGAGTATCCTCCCTCAGGGATGGGACGCTGTCCGGGCGGCTGTCCATGGCCGCTTTCATGCTGGGCTGGGCTGGAGTATCGGTTCACTGTCAGGTACTGGCTTTTCTGGGAGACAGCGGGTTGTCCGTCCGCACTTACGTGATCGGGAAACTGCTGCACGGCGGAATCTCCGCCACATTAACCACTGCGCTGTTTCAGGTAATTCCATTGAGCAACCCAGTCTCCGTCTATTTGGCAGAGCAGACGGAAGCAATTGCCCAGTTGGATTTTCAGCGGGCGCTTACCCTTTCTGCTGTGGCCTCCTGGGGGGTATGGCTGGCATTTTTGGCGCTATCCGTCTATGTGGTACAAAAAAACAGTGGAAAAGGACGGCGGAGTATAGTATAATAAGCTACAAAGACAATAGATAAGAAGGTGAAACGCTGTGAAATTATTTCAAACTTCCATAGAGCCTCGGTGCGCATACTGCGCCAAGGGACGGGAGCTAGATCAGAACCAGGTGGTCTGCCCAAAGAAGGGCGTCATGTCCGGAGGCTCCCATTGTTCCTCTTTTCGTTACGATCCATTAAAACGCGTCCCTCCAAGACCGGCCAAGCTCAGCTGTACAAACCTGTCAGACGAGGACTTCAAGCTCTAATATATTAGAAAATGCTGTAAAGAAAATTCCTTTACAGCATTTTGTTTTCTATAAATATAACGATTCTCTCCAGCAGTTTCGACAACTTATGCAGCGATTTTTAAAAGCTCACCCTTGCGTGTGAAGTAAATTAACCTTACACATGTTTTGCGTCGAAAGCTGAAATTTTTCTGATAATTCCACACACTGTGACGATATCCTCCACATCTCGCCGCCCGGTCTGTCGAAGTACGTTGCAACAGGTGGGTTTCTGCGATATGTTTTCCTTTCCCAATTTGGACAAACACTATATAATGTGCCCGTAAAGTCAAACGATGGAAAGGAGATACTATATCATGGAGCTAAAGATTGCAACCCGCCATTGCGCCGATCCAGAAGGAAAACAGCACTGTTTTCATTATTTTCTGACGGTAGATCAGGAGGAGTCTCCCAAATTTTTCCTTGAGAACTACGGCGTTCGTATTGCTGAGGAGCATGGAGACATTTCCGCTATCTCAGGTATTACGACCAGCGCCTCCCGTATCGACGAGCTGTTGACTCTATTGGTAGACAATCAGGTTGGCCCTGCCAGTCTGGCTGATATAGTGGCGGATTGGCTATAAAGCTATTCTGCTTTATAGCGTCTTATTTCTTGCTGCCCAGCTTCTGCATCAGAACTACCAGTAGGGCAATCAGCCCCAACACCACAAAGATACCCAGCATCCCCTGTCCCAGCATCTCAAAGGCTCGAATTAAATTTTCGCTCATATCATGTTCCTCCTATCCAACAGAGCTTATCCCATAAAGTATTGCAGCACCACGCCGCCAGCCACCACCGAAGCAATCTGTCCGGACACGTTGGCCGCAATGGCGTGCATAAGCAGATGGTTCTGAGAATCAGCTTCCTGACCCAGCTTCTCGATCACCCGAGAGGACATGGGGAAAGCAGAAATGCCCGCCGCACCTACCATGGGGTTGATTTTATTGTTTGGGGTAAAGATATTCAGTACCTTAACAAAGAGCACCCCCACCACAGAGTCCAGCACAAAGGCCACCAGGCCCAGCCCCATAATCATAAAAGTCTGCCAGCGGACAAACTGGTCCGCCTTCATAGAGAAGGAGATGGTAATGCCTAGCAGCAGGGTAATCAAGTTGGCCAAGTCATTTTGGGCTGTGTTAGACAGGGTAGACAGCACGCCGCACTCCCGGATCAGGTTGCCAAACATGAGGAAGCCCACCAGTGCCACCGAAGCGGGGGCCACCAGCCCGGCGATAACCGTTACTACAATGGGGAACAAGATCCTCATTCGCCTGGTGACGCCCTGGGGCTTGTAGGGCATGCGCAGGCTGCGGTCCTTCTGCGTGGTGACCAGCTTGATGGCAAAGGGCTGGATGATGGGGACCAGCGCCATATAGGAGTAGGCCGCTACGGCAATGGCCCCAACGTAGTTGGAGCGCAGCGTTTGAGACACCAGCAGAGAGGTTGGGCCGTCCGCCGCGCCGATAATTCCGATGGAGGCGGCATCCTTCAGGTCGAAACCCAGCAGCACTGCAATGATGATAGTGAGGAAGATGCCCGCCTGAGCCGCCGCACCGCATAGGAACAGCTTAGGGTTGGCCAGCAGGGGACCGAAGTCGATCATGGCCCCAATGCCGATGAACAGCAGCAAGGGCATAGCCTCGCTGGCCTCAATGCCCGTCTCAAAGAGCCACTGAATGATGCCGGGGGTCTCCCCCACCCCGGCGCTGAACTGGTTAATGACTCCGGATAGGGGCAGGTTCACCAAAATTGCGCCGAAGCCCATGGGCATGAGCAGGGCGGGCTCGAAGCCCTTCTCAATGGCCAGATAGATCAGCAGCCCGCCGATGACATACATGAGCAGCTGCTGCAAGGTGATGGAGGCAATCCCTTGCCAGAGAAATGAAAAATCCATATTCCCACACTCCTTTTTTATATCCTTTCCCTTTTCGGGAAATCTATTAAAAAAGACCTGCGCTCCGAAAACCGGAACGCAGGTCTGGTCATTTCAGGCACAGCCAGAGTGGCCTCATGGGCCGCACATGCTTGTTGACTGGCACCACACGTCCGGTATGGACGTGCCGACTACTCCCCTTTGTTACATGGGGCATGTTACCACAGCCCATTTCGTTTGTCAAGGAAAATTTTACATGAGTTGTCTCTTGAAAAAAGCCCGCACGTCCAAATATCGTGCGGGCCGTTTTGCAGCGTTTTCAGGCAAGTTGCAGTTCCTGGATCTCCTGACTGTGGAGTTTTACGGTCAGTTCCAGCACCTGGGTCCTGTCCTCCAAAGGATCAAATTTTTCTTGAGGAACAAAACGATCCCACAGTGCCTGCTGGCCCTCCAGAAGCAGATTCAGGGTTCGTTTCTGCTCGGTGTCCATGTAGACACGCATACCGTTTACATTGGTTTCCAGCTGTCCCACCCGGGTTTCCAACTGATCCATTCGGACTTCCAAACGGTCAATCCGAACTTCTAGTTGCCCGACCTGGTTCTTTAACTCACCTATATCCTTCCGCAAAGGCTCTATTTTGCTCTCTACTACCTGGCCAATCGCCTGAATCAGTTCCTGGTCTGTCATAGTGCTCTCTCCTTATCTATTATGCCCGGGGGTGGGCCTTCTTGTAAACGTCCTTAATCTTTTGGTTAATCAGTTTAGAGTAAATTTGAGTAGAGGATATATCTGCGTGGCCCAACATTTCTTGGATGGATCGCAGATCAGCCCCGTTTTCCAACAGGTGGGCGGCAAAGGAATGGCGGAGCGTATGCGGGGTGATGTCTTTCTGGATACCGGCTTTCTCCTGGTAATATTTGATCAGCTTCCAAAAACCTTGGCGGCTCATACGTTCCCCGCTCATGTTTACGAAGAGCGCCGTCTCGTTTGGAGATTCTACCAATTGTGGCCGGACGCTGTTTATGTACTCATTCAAAGCCCGGACGGCCGTGGAATAGAGGGGGATTATTCGCTCCCTCCCCTTACTAAAGCACTTAAGCACTCCGCCAGGCAGATTCAAATCATCTATATCCAGTTCGATCAGCTCACTGACCCGAATGCCGGTGGCGTAGAGCAGTTCCAGCATGGCACGGTCTCGATATCCTTTTAGGTCAGTGCATTCGGGCTGCTCTAAAAACAGCTCCACCTCTTTGCTGGTCAGCACCTGAGGCAGCTTGCGCTCCACCTTGGCCGGGGATACCCCTTTGGCCGGATTCCGGTTTACAAAACCTTTGGACATCAAACAGGAGTAGAAGGATTTCAACGAGGCTACCGATCGCGTTACCGTGGCAGGGGACTTTCCCCGTTTCATAAGGGAGTTGGCATAGTCCTCCACGTCCCGGGTTACCACCTGGGTAAGGTCTACATCCCTTCCGTCCATAGCCGCAGCAAACTGGTGGACATCCCGAAGGTAGGAACTGACCGTGTTGGCTGATGCCTGCTTTTCATTTTTTAAAAAGTCCTCATAGGCTGTCAGCAGTTCAGACACGTTTACAACTCCTCACACAAAGGTTATAGGACCACGCGGGCCGCGCCGCGCAACAGCACTGGAACCATCCAGTACTCCAGCAGCCCAGCCGCCACGGCCAGAGCCGTACACAGACCGGCCCGGCACCAGTAGGCGCCACGGAAGGTCAACCCTCCTCTTCCTTCCCCAAGGGACCGGCGAAGCAGCTCCTGGGCGGAGAGGAAACCAGACACCCCAGAGAGGAACAGCGCGGGAACCCACAGCAATGCCGGCAAGCCAAACAGGACAAAGGCGGGAAGCATTCCTATTCGCCCAAACACCCGGCAGAAGCAGGCGACTGGAAAAGAGAAGAAAAATCCCCGTACGCCAAACAAAATGGGAAAGCCTGCCAACCCCAATGCGGTCAGCCCCAAAAGAATGGAAGCCAGCAAATACTTTACCTGCCCCCACAAAACGGGCCAAAAACTCCGAACCAGCTCATCCTCCAGGGAAAGCTTAAGATAGTCAGCCAGGTAACTGCTCAGCTCCGCTGCGCCCGCCCCATCAGACAGAGCTGCCAGGAGACAGCCAGATATGCCTCCCAACAGAAAAGCGACAGCCAAGACTGCCAGTGCGCCGCTTTGTTCCGATGGCAAGTCCCATTTTTTGCGCATTCTTGTTCCCACAGGCATCACCTCAAAGACAGCTTATGAGGAGAAGAGGGGAAATAGACTTGGATTTCTGGGCACGCGGCTTTGGTAAGTCTTACTATAGCCTCTTCCGTCCATTTTCGCAAGGGGGTTTTGCGATTTTCTCCATTTTTGCCAATTCCATCAACTTGTTATGTAAACTGCATTATGTAAACTGCGTAAACAAAGCCGCACCGGATCCTGTTTTGAGGACCCGGTGCGGCTAAATCTGGTGCGATTGAGGGTCTAGTTTACAAGATATGGGGCAAAGCGCAAGCGGCTCAGCAGTCGCGGAGATTACAATTTGTATTATTACGTTCTGTATTCGCGCCCCCACCCATGCCCGCGGCAATGGAATTGAGGGCTATTGCGCATTCCAAACGCTTGCGTTCCATTGCGCAGGCAACCTCATTTGAGCGCGTTATGTCGCCATTGACAAGCAAATTTGAGGCAGAACAGCCCCCACTGCAATAAAATCTGGCCCAGCACTCCCGACATGCCGGACGGGTATACACATTCTGTTGGGCAAATTGACCAGAGAGTTCCATGTCAAAGGAGCCGTCATGGACGCTCCCCATCCGGAATTCGTCTTTTCCAACAAATTGATGGCAGGGGTAAATATCTCCGTCCGGAGTGATAGCCACGTACTCGCAGCCCGCGCCGCAGCCCCGCAGCCGCTTAATAACGCAGGGCCCCTGGGCCAGGTCCACGTTGAAGTGGAAGAAGTTAATGTCCTTCCGATCCATCAGGGCCCGGGCCAGCTTCTCATACTCCTCCTCCACCCGGCTCAGGTCCTCTTCTTGGATAGCGAAGGGATCGTCGGCGGGACCGCTGCAGGGCTCTACCGAGACATGGCGGAAGCCAAGATCCCCCATATGAAGAACGTCGGCGGTAAAACCCAGGTTGTCCCTAGTGAAGGTACCCCGGATATAATAGTCTTTAGTTCCCCGACCAGCAACCAGCTTCTGGAACTTTGGAACAATGACCTCATAGCTCCCCTTGCCGTTGACGGTGGGGCGCATCCGGTCGTTTACCTCTCCCCTGCCGTCCAAAGACAAAACCACATTGGACATCTCCCGGTTGATGTAGTCGATGGTTTCGTCGTCCAGCAAAATTCCGTTGGTTGTAATTGTAAAGCGAAATACCTTGTCATATTTTTCCTCCAGAGACCTGGCATACTCCACCGTCCGCTTCACGGTATCCATAGCCATCAAGGGCTCGCCGCCGAAAAAGTCGATTTCGATATTCCGCCGCTTGCCCGACTTGGCCACCACCCAGTCAATGGCCTTCTTGGCGGTGTCGAAGTCCATGGTCATACGATGGCCGGTTCCAAAATCCCCTGTGGAGGCAAAACAATACTTGCACCGCAGGTTACAGTCGTGGGAAACATGGAGGCACAGGGCTTTCACCACTGCCGCTTTGGGCAGAGCCATAGCCGCTTCCGGGTCCAGATAGTCGTCGGTGGTGAACAGCAGCCCGGCGTCCTGAAGTTCCCTCAGCTCCTGCCAGCAATCCTCTAGCTCGGCAGGATCATACTGAGGCAGCTGAGCCGCAAGCTCCTGCGGAACCCTCCCCTCCCCTACCGGCCCCTCGCCGATCAGGGTAAGTAAATCATAGGTCAGCTTGTCCAATACATGGACCGCGCCGCTGTTAACGTCCGCCGCCAGATACTGCCCCAGGGCGGTAAAGGTATGTACGGTTGTCATATTTTTTCTCCTTTTTTAAATCGTTTTTAATCGCGCATACAGTTTCATATCAAGGACCTCGTTGTTCTTTACCGCATTGCACCTCAAGGTCCCTTCACATTGAAACCCGGCCTTTTCCAGTACCCGGCAGGATGCGGTGTTGCGGGCAAACGGTTCAGCGTAGATGCGGATGATGTCGCTCCGCTCAAAAATGAATTCGCAAATCTGACGAACAGCCTCGGTCATGATGCCCTTTCCCCAGTACGGTTCCGCAATATAGTATCCCAGTTCTGCAGTCCGCCGGTGTATGTTCCCCTGGCGAAAGGCACCAATGCTCCCAATCACCCTGCCTTCCGCCACAATCGCAAAGGCAAAGGTTTCGTCTTCGCTGGCGGAGTTCATTGCTGAGATAAAGTCTCTCCCGTCCTGATCAGTATAGGGATACGGAAGGCCGTCCCGCAGATTATCCTGCACATTTTTGTTGGAAAGCGCCGCTGCCAAATCTTTCGCGTCTGATAGCTTCCACTTTCTGATCTCACATGTCATATTTGCCACCTCCATGTTGACATAGAAAAGGGCAGGTGCGGCGCACCTGCCCTTTTGCGATCCTGTTTTACTTGTTCTCGCACTTCTGGTTGGCGACGGTGCAGGACGTCTTGCAGGCGGACTGGCAAGAGGTCTGGCACTCGCCGCAGCCGCCCTTGGCGGCGCTGGCCTTTAAGGTGGCTCCGTTCAGAGTCTGGATGTGCTTCATTGGTATTTCCTCCTGTTTCATTGCTTACAGCATTTTCTGCCATAGTGACAGTTATTATAACATAGCTCTCACAAAATTTCAATCATCTTCTGCGTTTTTTCTTGGGCTTTCTTGTCAGAAGCCCGGGAATGGCCCCGCCGCACAAGCAAGCACACAGAATACCTGCTCCTCCGTTGGCGATGGAGCTTCCCCGATATACCATAAGTCCGGCAGTGAGCAGCAGCAGGAACAGCACCGCCCCCACACCCAGCCCCACTGGCAGTGACCGGCCGCCCACCCGGTGGACTGCATAGCTTCCGCCGGTCAGGGCGCCCAGCACACATATGGCCAGCACCGCTCCGTACATAGCGCCTACCGGTACCACACCCGTAGAAACCAGCACCGCACAGACCAATAGGGCCAGTATGGTGGTCACACCAGCCAGCACGCCGCCCTTGAGCACTTCACACATTGCGTTCAACCACTGACCGCCGGACTCTTCCGGACGCCGCTCCTTCTTCTTCATAAAAACACCCTCCCCCACGGTTTGGTAAAACCTATGCGGGGAGGGCAAAAGACATGCCTGTTTTCTATTTTTTAGTTGCCAGTGGGCTGTTCTGCGGCCACATTTTTGCTGGACACCGCCCATTTCGTAAACTCAATGCGCACCCGGTCGGCGCTGGTCTCAATGACGATGGTGCTCTCGTCTACCTTGCAGATGGTGCCCACGATGCCGCCAATGGTGGTGATGACATCGCCCACTTTCAGCGAGTCCCGAAGATTCTGGGCCTCCTTCTTCCGCTTATTCTCCGGGCGGATCATGAAGAAGTACAGCATGGCAAACATCAGGACGAGCATTAAAATCAAATTAGGATCCATAAATCTTTCCTCCAAAACTACTGCAAAAATCAGACTGTCAACTAACTTACGCTTGACGCAGTGAAAAATATTATAGCGGATATTTTTCCGATTGACAAGCCCTTTTGGCAAATTTCTCTATTCTTCTTGGACAGGCCGGTCCAACAGGCCGGAATATCGAGCCCGGAAGGGCTCAAAGCTGCCGCCGTCGATGGCCTCCCGGATACGGGCCATGAGCTCATTGTAGAAGTGCAGGTTGTGGAGTACCGCCAGGCGCATGGCCAGCATCTCCTGGGCTACCACCAGATGGCGCAGATAGGCCCGGGTGAAGGAGCGGCAGGCGGGACAATGACAAGCGGGGTCGATGGGCCGCTGATCCAACTTGTACTTCTCGTTTTTGATGTTAATGGTCCCTTTCCAGGTATACAGCTTGCCGTGGCGGGCATTCCGGGCGGGCATAACGCAGTCGAAAAAGTCAATTCCCCGGGCTACCCCCTCAATGATGTTGGAGGGCGTACCGACACCCATGAGATACCGGGGCTTGCCTACCGGCATGTGTGGCTCTACCGCGTCGATGATGTCGTACATCACTGAGGTGGGCTCCCCCACAGCCAGGCCGCCAATGGCATAGCCATCACAATTGAATTTTGCAATTTCGTCCATGTGCCACACCCGCAGGCCCGCGTCGGTCCCCCCCTGATTGATGCCAAACAGCTGCTGCCGGGGATTTATCGTTTCCGGCAAGGTATTTAACCTGTCATGCTCTGCAACGCAGCGTTCCAGCCACCGGGCCGTCCGTTCACAGGATGCTTTTACATACTCATAGGGGGAGGGGTTCTCCACACACTCGTCAAAGGCCATGGCAATATCGCTGCCCAGGTTGGACTGAATCTGCATTGACTCCTCCGGCCCCATAAAGATGCGCCGGCCGTCAATGTGGGAGGCAAACGTGACTCCCTCCTCCTTGATTTTGCGCAGCCCAGACAAGGAAAACACCTGGAACCCGCCGCTGTCGGTAAGCATGGGGCCATCCCAGCCCATAAACTTGTGGAGGCCACCCATCTGACGGACAATTCCGTCTCCAGGGCGAAGATGGAGGTGGTAGGTGTTGGACAACTCCACCTGACAGCCAATTTCCTTCAAGTCATGAGCGGATACCGCCCCCTTGATAGCCCCCTGGGTGCCCACATTCATAAACACCGGGGTCTGGACCACTCCGTGGGCGCAGGAGAAGGTCCCCCGCCGGGCGCGGCCCTCTCGTTTTAATATTTCAAACACGTAAAAACTCCTTTAAAAAATAAACATGGCATCCCCAAAAGAAAAAAAACGGTATTTTTCCTTTACCGCCGTTTCGTAGGCGGCCAGGACGTGTTCCCGTCCCGCCAAGGCGGACACCAGCATAATTAAGGTGGACTGGGGTAAATGGAAGTTGGTGACAAGAGCGTCCAGCACTTTGAATTTGTAACCCGGATAGATAAAAATGTTGGTCCATCCAGAACGCTCCGACAGAGTGCCATCCTCTGCCGCGAAGCTCTCGATGGTGCGGCAGGAGGTGGTGCCTACGCAGATCACCCTTCCCCCATTTTTCTTGGTCTCGTTAATGGTGTCAGCCGTTTCCTGGGAAATCGCGCAGAACTCGGAGTGCATCTCATGGTCGTCAATGTTCTCCGTTTTCACCGGGCGAAATGTCCCAAGTCCCACATGCAGTGTCACGTAGCAGACCTTTATGCCTATGTCTCGTATCTGCTCCAACAATTCCGGAGTAAAGTGCAGCCCGGCTGTCGGCGCGGCAGCGGACCCAGTCACTTTGGAGTAGACAGTCTGATACCGCTCCTGGTCCTGAAGCTCTGCTTTGATGTAGGGTGGCAGGGGCATTTTGCCCAATTGCTCCAAAATCTCCAAAAAGATTCCCTGATAGTGAAACCGGACAGCCCGCTTCCCGTCCTCCAGCTCCGCCTCTATGGTCGCAGTGAGGTGGCCATCACCGAAAATCACCTGGGCTCCAGGCTTCAATTTCCGCCCGGGACGGACCAGGCACTCCCACAAATTTTCCCCTTTATCGACAAGAAGAAGTACTTCACAGGCCCCTCCGCTCGGCCGGCGACCAATGAGCCGGGCGGGAAGGACCCGGGAATCGTTGAGTACCATACAATCCCCCGCTCTTAAAAATCGGGGCAGATCATAGAAGTGGTGGTGGGCAACGGCCCCGGTGTTCTTATCCAGGGTAAGCAGGCGGGAGGCGTCCCGCCGTTCCAAGGGCGTTTGGGCAATCAGCTCCTCAGGGAGCTGAAAATCAAAGTCAGCAGTTTTCAATTACAACATCCTTACATATTCTATAGTACGCAGTATACAAAATCCCGCAAAGGAGCGTCCCTCTGGCATACCCTCTTAATAGTGTCCCACCTGGACGCCGGGAAAATAGAAGGTAATAATCTCGTTGGCGGAAAAGCTCCGGCGGGCCATGGCGTTGGCGCCGTACTGGCTCATACCCACCTGGTGCCCCCAGCCACCGCCATTGAAAACATACGTGCTTCCAGAGACCGTCACAGTCCCGCTCCCTGGCTGCGTGACAGAGGTGCCCCCGCTGCTTCCGCCGCCGATGCCGATTGCGGACACTGTTCCAGTTCCGGAAATGGCATAGGCACTCCCACCCAGCTGAGACACGCTGCCATTTCCAAAGAGGACATATTTACCGTTCAGACTGTCCAGCCGCCCCGCGTCGTTGACTGAAATGCTCTCCCCGTCGGAGGGCACGGTTGGCGCCGCCGGGCTGCCAGTCCCGGCTCCGTTGACGGTGAACCGGATGGACTTAACGTCAAAGCGGCTACGGATGTTGCTGGCACTGACTGTAGTGCTCTGTCCGTTCGCCCAACGGACTACCACCCGGATCACGTTGCCCAGCTCTGAGTAGGTCAGCTCCAGCCGGTCCACGGACGTTCCTATGCCCATCCCGTCCTTCTGGAACCGCTGGGTCAGTTGGGACGCGGTATAGGTTACGGTCCAGGGGGACTGGGGGTTGACGCTGTCTAAATCCGCCTCATAGGGATCCATCACGCCCCGAAGGTATGGGTACTCGCTGACGGTGTCCGTTCCCCAGATATTTTTAGCGTCCTCGCTGGCCCCTCCAAAACTAGAGACGTAAAAAACTTCGGCCAGCTTGCCGCCGTATTTCACCACCATCCCCGCAGTCTCTGCCACCGCCCGCATACTGACCTCGCTTGGCCCGTAGTCGGTCCGATTGCTGCCCATGCCGTGGTAGACCTGGCAGCTGTCGGAGGGACAGATGTCAAAGCCGTAGCTGTTGTGCTTGTTCAGGTTTTTCATCACATAGGTGCGGGCGCAGATGGCCTGGGCCTTCAGGGCCTCCAGGGGCCATTCCCGGCCCATCTCGTAGCAGACCACGCCGTTGATATAATCCTCCAGCCCCAGCACATTGACCACCGTCAGGTTTCCGCCGGTGCGCCGGTGGTATTGGAAGCCCCCCCGGTATTTGTAGCCGGCAAACCAGGTACGGGTCTCCCCTGCCCCGGAGACGTCAGGCTGAATGGCCAGCCGCCCCGATTCGCCGCAGTCATACTGAAACAGGATCTGGTCAGACCCCGTTTTCACCACGCTCATGCCATAGGAGCTGGTGCCCACTACCCTGGCGGCGCCGGGCATTCCGGCCATGGCGGCCTCCGCTGCCGCCTTGGTGGTATAGGCCCCCACCCGGACTTGATAAGCTCCGTCGATCCAGGCTACAAAGCCGCCGTAGCTGGCGGCAGCCAGCTCCGCTTCAGCGTAGGTTCGGAAACTGCCCTCCAGCTGTATATGGAAGCAGCCCACCACGATATTGCTCACAGCGGAACTGGAATAAGTGGCCTTCCCCTGGCTGGAGCTGTAATATAAATTCTGTGTCTTGAGCACAGAAACTTGTGTGAGGCTGGCTTCTGTGCGGGCCAGTTCCACAAAGTTCAGGCCGCTGTCGTAGTACCCGAAGCGATAGCCCGAACCGTAGCCGGTGTTGTTTTCCAAATGTGCCGCCTCCAGTTCCCCGGTAGGCACGTGGTCATTGGAGGACGCCAACCCTACCCGGATCATCGCCTCGCCATTCCAGTTGACGGTCGCCGCCCTGGACGGGGGGATCATCAGGCATACCGCCAGGGCAGCTGCGGCAAGCTGTATCAATCTTTTGCCCATAATGTACTCCCTTTCTTCAATTTCTTTGTGTTTTATTCCATTGACAAGTTACCGAAAACCGTGGTAGGATAACCTAAATATGGAGGGTTGCGGCGTGCGTTAAGCAAATTACCCTCCCCGACATTATAGTACAAAATCAGCCGCTTGAAAAGCCGCTGATTTATTTTTTTCATCCGGCCAACATTTGGAACATAGAATGGTCCGGATCGATCTATGGAGGTTTGGTAATTATGGAAAAGTACAAGGTAGGCATCATTGGCGCTACCGGCATGGTGGGCCAGCGTTTCGTCACCCTGATGGAAAATCACCCCTGGTTCCAGCTCACGGTTCTTGCCGCCAGCCCTCGTTCCGCCGGCAAGCCCTATGCGCAGGCTGTTGCAGGCCGCTGGGCCATGAAGTCCCCCATCCCCGAGCAGGCCAAGGCCCTGGTGGTTATGGACGCTCAGGCTGATGTGGACAAAATTGCCGGTATGGTGGACTTTGTTTTCTGCGCGGTCGATATGAAAAAGGACGAGATTAAGGTGCTGGAGGAGCGGTATGCCAAGGCGGAGTGCCCGGTGGTATCCAACAACTCAGCCAACCGCTGGACCGATGATGTTCCCATGGTGGTGCCCGAACTCAACGCCCGGCACATTGAGATTATTCCAGCCCAGCGCCAGCGCTTGGGCACCAAGCGGGGGTTTATCGCCGTCAAGTCCAACTGCTCCATCCAGAGCTACACCCCCCTGCTCACTCCCCTGATGAACGCGGGCTATGAGGTAGAGAATGTTCTGGCTTGTACCTATCAGGCCATTTCTGGGGCGGGCAAGACCTTCGAACGCTGGCCCGAGATGGTGGATAACCTCATCCCTTACATCGGCGGCGAGGAAGAAAAGAGCGAGCAGGAGCCTTTGAAGGTGTGGGGGCACATCGAGGGGGATAAGATCGTGAAGGCCGATGGTCCTGCCATCACTACCCAGTGCCTCCGCGTCCCCGTATCCGACGGTCATACTGCCGCTGTGTTCGTCCGCTTTAAGGAGGGCAAAAAGCCCACCATTGAGCAGATCAAGGAGATTTGGAAAAACTTCAAGGGCCGGGCCCAGGAGCTGGACCTTCCCTCCGCTCCCAAGCAGTTTATCCACTACTTCGAGGAGCCCGACCGGCCCCAGGCCAAGACCGAGCGGGAGCTGGAGGGCGGCATGGCCATCTCCGCCGGACGCCTTCGCCCCGACAGCCAGTACGACTACAAGTTCGTGGGCCTGAGCCACAACACCCTCCGGGGCGCCGCCGGCGGCGGGGTTCTGCTGGCCGAGCTGCTGTGCGCGGAAGGCTATATCGACCACAAATAAAGAAAGGATGCTGTTCCTATGAGAACTCCCGTATTCACCGGTTCCTGCCCTGCGCTGGTCACCCCCTTTGACGAGCATGGCACCATCAACTACGACGCTTTCGGCAAGCTGATCGACGATCAGATCAACGCCGGCGTGGACGCGGTGTGCGTCTGCGGCACCACCGGCGAGTCGGCTACCATGTCCATCCGGGAGCACATCGCCGCTGTGGAGTTCTGTGTTAAACGGGTAGACCGCCGGGTGAAGGTCATCGCCGGCGCGGGGAGCAACGACACCTCCGCCGCCGTCTACCTGTCCCAGCACGCCCAGGACTCTGGGGCCGACGCCCTGCTCCATGTGACCCCCTACTATAACAAAGCCAGCCAGACCGGCCTGATCAAGCATTACGAATACATTGCCGACCGGGTTGAATTGCCCATTATCCTTTACAACGTTCCTGGCCGCACCGGCGTGTCCTTTACCGCTGACACCTATAAAGTGCTGTCTGCCAACCCTAAAATCAACGGAGTAAAGGAGGCCAGCGGCAATTTTTCCCTCTTGGCCCACACCCGCCACCTCTGCCCTGACGACTTTTACATCTGGTCCGGCAACGATGATCAGGTTGTACCCATGATGGCCCTGGGAGCCAAGGGCGTCATCTCCGTGGCCTCCAACATCATTCCGGAGATTATGGTAAAAATGTGCCACCTGTGCCTGGAAAATGATTTCGAGGCCGCTTCTCAACTCCAGATCAAGTATATGGACCTGATTGATGCTCTGTTCTGCGAGGTTAACCCCATACCCATCAAGGCCGCGATGAATTTGATGGGCATGGAGGCCGGTCCTCTCCGCTTGCCTCTGTGCGACATCTCCGACAAAAACATGGCCGTCCTCCGCGCCTCCATGGAGCGTATGGGTCTGCTGAGCTAAGGAGTCACGCTATGCTGAAGATAATCATTTCCGGCTGCAACGGCCACATGGGCCGGGTGGTGGCGTCGCTGTGTGAGGCAGACCCCAATCTTGAGGTCAGCGCCGGGTTTGACGTACTGGGGACCGCTGACCGGGAGTTTCCCACCTACACTTCCCCTGCCCAATTTACCGGCGAGGCGGATGCGGTCATTGACTTTTCCTCTCCCGCCGCTCTGGATGGCCTGCTGGAATTCGCAAAGGCCCGAAAAATTCCGCTGGTGCTGGCTACCACTGGCTACTCTCCGGAGCAGGTTGCTCAGGTGGGTGCCGCGGCTCTTGAAGTCCCCATCTTTCGTTCCGCCAACATGTCTCTAGGCATCAATGTTCTGTTGGAGCTAGTGAAAAAAGCCGCCTCCGTTTTGGGCGGCAGCTATGATATTGAGATTGTGGAGCGCCACCACCGCCGTAAGGTGGATGCCCCCTCGGGCACTGCCCTGATGATCGCCGATGCGGCAGCCGCTAGCTGCGGACATGAAACGGAGTATGTCTTTGAGCGTCACTGCGTCCGTCAGCCCCGGGGCAAAAAAGAGATTGGCATCTCTGCTGTCCGGGGCGGCACCATTGTGGGCGAACACGAGATCATTTTCGCCGGCCACGATGAGGTTATGGAGATCAAGCACACCGCACTCTCCCGAGAAATTTTTGCCCAGGGGGCGGTGGAGGCCGCAAAATTTATCGCCGGAGTGGATAAGCCCGGGTTGTATGATATGAGTTATCTGGTAAAATAAGCGAAAATGCCTCTGTTTATTAAGCAGAGGCGCTTTTTTTATAAGTAAGGTATTTGCTATGACGATCTGCCCATTTTGTGGAGAAGGCCCAATCTCTCCTATTTGTAGCCAACTCTACGGAGCGGCGATTGACTTTTCCTCAAAAGCCTGCTACCCTGTTTGTGGAGGTGGGACATATGGACCAGGAAAAAACAGGTAAACTCATCCGCACCTTGCGCACCCAGCGCGGGCTGACCCAAACAGCGCTGGCTGAGGCTGTGGGCGTAGGTGGCAAGGCAGTCAGCAAATGGGAGCGGGGCTTGGGCTGCCCGGATGTGTCCCTCCTTCCTACACTATCACGGGTTTTGGGCGTCGGGCTGGAGGCTCTGCTCTCCGGGACACTGGATGCCAACGACCAGGAACGAGGTAATATGAAAAAGCTGAAATTTTACGTCTGCCCCAACTGCGGCAATCTGATTACCGCAGCAACGGAAGCTGGGATGTCCTGCTGCGGCAGAACGCTGCACCCTCTGGAGCCCCACAAGGCGGAAGCCGGGGACAAGCTCTCCGTGGAGAAACTCGACGACAGCTGGTTTGTCTCATCTCCCCACCCTATGACAAAGGAGCATTTTATCTCCTTTGTGGCCCTGCTCACCGGAGATACTTTGTTTCTCCGCCGGCTTTACCCCGAGTGGGATCTACAAACCAGAATTCCCTGTTTTGGGCACGGAACTTTGCTATGGAACTGCACAAAGCATGGGTTATTTCAGCAAATTATCTAGGGGGATGCGTCAGTTATGTTTGACCAGTTTATCCGCACCCGTCTGTTGGTGGGCGATGAGCCTCTGGAGCGGCTGAAGAATTCCAAGGTCGCCGTCTTTGGCGTGGGGGGCGTGGGCGGCTATTGCGTTGAGGCTCTGGCTCGGTCAGGGGTAGGTACTTTACACCTTTATGATGATGATACTGTGTCTGAAAGCAACTTAAATCGCCAAATTGCAGCCCTTCACTCTACGTTAGGCCGTTCAAAGGCAGAGGTGATGGCCCAGCGGGTTTTGGATATCAATCCAAACTGTAACGTAAAGCCGCTTTGCATATTTTATCTTCCTCAAAACGCCAATGAGATAGACTTGTCTCAGTATGACTACGTCATTGATTGCATCGACACTGTAGCCGCTAAGCTGGAGCTTGTGACAAGGTGCAAAGCTTTACAGATCAAAATTATCAGTGCCATGGGCACCGGTAATAAATTTGATCCTTCCGCCCTCACAATCACTGATATTTCTAAAACCCAAGGCTGTCCTTTGGCTCGTACTATGCGGAAGGAACTGCGCAAACGTGGCATCAGCCATTTGAACGTGGTTTACTCCACCGAACTTCCCACCGCTCCCATATGTTCAGCGGAACTAGAAGCTCCAAAATCCTCAAATTCCCGGCCCGGTTCTACCGCCCGGCGAGATACCCCTGGTTCTACGCCCTTCGTTCCCGCCGCCGCAGGACTGCTGCTGGCTTCAGCAGTTGTCCGTGAACTTGGAGAATACTAAAACAGTGCCGGTGAACAGGCCGGCACTGTTTGTATTTTTTACATCGTTGTTGGGATACTAGCAAAGAAGATCTTTTTTAAGCCCTTTTATACCCGGGAGGAATGAGTTGTGAGCCTAATTGCCTGCACTGACCCCTGTGTCTACCAAAAAGACGGCTACTGTTCCTTGTCCCGCGCAGCTTCTGCCGGGGAGTCGGGACAGTCTAAATGTGTTAACTTTGTTCCAATGCAGACGTCACAGCAACGCCGCCATAGCTTCACGGATATTGGCCACGCGGATCAGCTCTAAGCCGTCCGGGACAGTGATCTTCCCCTGTGTTCGTCTTGGAATGATGCATTTTGTAAAGCCCAAACGCTTTACCTCAGAAAGCCGCTGCCCCAGGGCGCTGGCGGCACGGAGTTCGCCGGTCAGCCCCACCTCGCCTATAGCGGCCAGATCATGAGGGACAGGCTTGTCCCGAAAACTGGACGCCAGCGCCAAGATGGCCGCCAAGTCGGCGGCTGGCTCCTCCAGATACAGCCCGCCAATGACATTGATGTAAGCGTCACAATTGCCCACCATTAAGCCGCCGCGCTTTTCCAGCACGGCCATCAGCAGCATAGAGCGGCTGTAGTCAAACCCGTTGCTTACCCGCCTGGGGTTGCTTAATCCAGAAGGTACAATCAGTGCCTGGATTTCTGCCAGTACCGGGCGGACGCCCTCCATGACACAAGTGACACAAGTGCCGGGGGACCCATTTGGCCGGCCGGCCAGCATGGCCTCTGAGGGGTTGGGCACCTCTGTAAGGCCCCCGTTCTCCATTTCAAAAACACCGATTTCGTTTGTTGCGCCAAACCGGTTTTTTGCCGCCCTAAGAATTCGGTAGGCCATGTGGCGCTCCCCCTCAAAATAAAGGACGCAGTCTACCATGTGCTCCAGTACCTTGGGGCCGGCGATGGAGCCCTCTTTGTTGACGTGCCCGATAACAAAAACGGTGATATTCTCCCCCTTAGCCAATTGCATTAGTGTCAAGGTACATTCCTTTACCTGGCTTACGCTGCCGGGAGCGGATGTTACATCACCGTGGTAAAGCGTCTGGATAGAGTCTACAATGAGTATGTCAGGCTGAAGTTGGTGGACGGCATCTACCATATTTTCCAAATTGGTCTCAGCCAGTAGGTACAGTCCCTCGCCCCGTACATTCAGCCGCTCTGCCCGCAGCTTGATCTGCCGCTCCGACTCCTCTCCCGACACATATAGCACTTTGGCAAAGCGGCACAAATTGTCGCATATTTGCAGCATCAGAGTAGATTTTCCAATACCTGGCGCCCCTCCTACCAGCACCAGAGACCCCTTCACCGCTCCGCCGCCCAGAACCCGGTCCAATTCTCCCATTCCGGTAGCGAAACGCAGCTCATCAGTCGTTTCTACCTCCTTCATGCTGCGGGGGCGGTTGACAGCAATTCCCAAAGCGGAGCCGCCCTTCACAGGGGACGTCCGCTTGGACGGTTTCTCTGCCGGCTGCTCCACAATGGTGTTCCATGCCTTGCAAGCCGGACACTGCCCCTGCCATTTGGGCAGCTCGTTTCCACAGTCGGTACAGTAAAATAGGGTCTTTGCTTTCATACACCGTTCTCCTTTGTCTACACGTAGAATATTAGCTGTCTACTTGATAAACTGGAAGCTCTTTAATCGGACAGCCCAAGCTCAACCCACTTCTGCAAGGCTGATTTGCTGATGATGTATGAGCTACCTCGTAGCGGGACAAGTAATCTCCAAACTGAGCTTGCTCACTTTGTGTATTGACGCTCAAACTTGCTGGAATCCTCGTTGTATCAGGTAAATGGAAAGCAATTATACAGCTGGCAACTATAATTGCCACAGCAATTATACAATTTCCCAAGAATTTAAGCAATCCATCGCTTTTCATACTAGTACATCCCCTAACTTTTTGTTTGTGTTTCTGATTTTATCACAGAACCATCCCAGATTCAAGGGGCTGTCAGCCAGGCGGTGGCAATGACTACGGACAGCTTGCGCTGATAGTCCTCGTTCCGGAGGAGCGCTTCCTCCTCCGGGTTGGTAAGAAAGCCGCACTCGATAAGGATGGCCGGACAGGTGACGTGGTTCATAATATAGACTGTATCGGGAATCTGCTTTACAGCCCGCTCATTTTCAGGCTGGAGAGCGGATTTTATGCTGTTCTGAACGTGCTCCGCCAGCAATCGGGAACCTTCCGTGGGCGCGTAAAAGACATGAGCCCCATGGTAACGGCTGCCTGGATAGGTGTTTTGATGTATGCTTAGCAGGGTACCCCCTTCCACATGCTCCACCGCTGCAACCCTGTTCTTCAGATCAGACCGTTTTTTTTCCCGCAGGGTATTTGCGCCGCTGTCATGGAGGGAAATATCTGTTTCCCGGAGCAAAATTGGATCGACACCATAGAGGCCCAGCACATCCCGCATCTTGAGCACTATAGCCAGGTTAATCTGGCTCTCCGGAACCCCGGTGAGGGAAACTGCCCCCCCATCTTCTCCCCCATGCCCAGCATCCAGCACCAGCGGCCCCGGCTGTGGGATCGCGTATGGCTCAATCACCGGCTCTATTAATCCATTCAGCCAGCCAAAAGTCAGTACCATCAGTACGACCGTTACAATAAGTGCTCCTGCCAGCAGGATACCTCGTTTCAATACGATCACCTCCCTCATATCCTATGGGCCCCGCCCTCCCAGTATGCGTGTAGCCATCGGCGGCTGGCCTCATAGAATGGATTGAGGGGGACGCTGTGCGCTCCCCGCACCCGTCCTCTCGTATTGAATGAAGGAGGGACTATCCCTTGTTTATTGAAAACAACGGTACCCGGCCTGCCGCCGCTTCTAATGGAACCATGAATGGAACCACCAACGGAATGCAGCCGGCTGGCTGTCCAGATACCAATGGCACTCTGCCGTCCTGCGCCGGACTGGCAGTCCCCTATGTGCCCTTCCAGCAGAACAACCCCCAAAAGTATGCCCAGAGTGAGGCGCTGAGCAACGGCACTCTGTTTCCCGGGCTAAACCTGCCCTTCCACCTGGCCGTAGAAGGCTCCTCCCTTCCTGCCACACCTCTGGCTGAGCTCCAAGCGTTGGAATTTGTTGTGCTAGAGCTGAATCTTTACTTGGACACTCACAAGGATGACACTGAGGCGTTTAATCTGTTCAAACAGTTTTCCGCCATGGAAAAAGCTGCCAAGGCGGCCTATGAGTCCAAGTATGGTCCCATCACGGCCCAGGGCGCTGCGACAGGAGACGGTTTCCAATGGCTGTCCGATCCTTGGCCTTGGAACTTTGCGCAGAATGAGGTGAATTGAAATGTTCCATTATGAAAAAAAACTGCAATTCCCAGTAAAAATTTCTACACCTAATCCTAAGCTGGCCGCTTTTATTATCAGCCAGTATGGTGGTCCGGACGGCGAACTAGGGGCCTCTATGCGCTATCTTTCCCAGCGGTACTCTATGCCTTACGCTGAGGCCAAGGGGCTGCTTACCGATATCGGCACCGGGGGGTCATTCTGAGACTTGCGCAGATTTTCCAGCACAAAAGTCCATTTTTGCGGCAAAAGATTTAGAAAAATCTCAATTTTTCGGTCTT
>CANDCW010000006.1 GCA_947383275.1 uncultured Bacillota bacterium | reverse complement strand
TGGCGGACATCGACAAGCTCATCACCCGTATTTACGAGGACATGGTACTCGGCTCCCTGAGCCAGGAGCGATACCTGAAGATGCTGGAGGGCTATGAGGCGGAGCAGGCTGCGCTCAACAACGAGGTCATCGGTCTTGAGGACTGGGTTGCGACCCGTGAGGAAATGGAGGACCATGTTGACCAGTTCCTTGCCCTACTGGAAAAGTATGTGGACATCCCGGAGCTGACGCCGACCATCGTGAACGAGTTCATCAAGCAGGTCATCGTCTATGCCCCGGATAAGTCCAGCGGCAAACGGACGCAGAAGGTCAAAATCGTTTTCAACTTCCTGGAGGAAGTAGAAGTACCGGAAATCAGCGAACCTGTTATTACGAAAACCACCTATGGACGCAGAAAGACGGCGTGACACTCGGTCACGCCGCCCTCTGCGGCAAATAGTTACTTGTCACTATTAAGCCTTGCGGCTCCGGGGTTTTGCAGGAATATCAACGCTTGCTGAACTGGGGAGCGCGACGGGCGGCCTTGAGGCCGTACTTCTTGCGCTCCTTCATACGAGGGTCGCGGGTGAGGAAGCCGGCGGCCTTGAGAGCAGGGCGGTACTCCTCATTAACCAGCAGCAGGGCGCGGGCGATACCATGACGGATAGCGCCGGCCTGACCAGTAACGCCGCCGCCAGTGACGGTGGCCACAATGTCAACCTTGCCAATCTGCTCGGTAGCCACCAGAGGCTGACGGACAATAAGCTTCAAGGTTTCCAAGCCGAAGTAATCGTCAATGCTGCGGCCGTTGATGGTGATAGCACCGGTTCCATTCTCAAACAGATGGACGCGGGCCACAGAGGACTTCCGACGGCCAGTGCCATAGAAATAAGGCTTTTTGCTCTTATACATGATTCAAATCCTCCTTACTCGGCGTCCCAAAGCTCGGGCTTCTGGGCGGCGTGGTTGTGTTCGCCGCCGCGGTAGATGTGCAGGCGGGTCAGTGCATCGCGGGACAGGCTGTTCTTGGGCATCATGCCTTTGACGGCCAGCTTCATAGCCAGTTCGGGTTTGGTCTGCATCAGAGTGCGGTATTTGGTCTCCTTCAGGCCCCCTACCCAGCCAGAGTGGGTGCGGTAGTACTTCTGGTCCAGCTTCTTACCAGTGAGCACTGCCTGCTCGGCATTGATGATGATGACGCAGTCGCCGCAGTCGGCATTGGGAGTGAATTCGGGCTTGCGCTTGCCCCGCAGCAGGTCGGCGGCGATGACAGCGGTTTTACCCATGGGCTTACCGGCGGCATCGATAACGTACCACTTCCGCTGGGTGCTGCCCATTTTGGCCATGAACGTGGACATAGGTGTAACCTCCAATTTCCTTTACATTTATGTGAAAAACGCTTCGTTACCAAGGCGTTTTGCCCCTAAAGCAATATTTAAACGGAGCGTTTTGTATTATAGTACGGGCTGGACCGGGTGTCAACCGCTTTTTTGAGAAATTTTAAGAAAAACTTTTATAGCTCCTGTTTTCTCTTGTTTTCTCTTAGATGCTCTTGATATCTCACGTTTCATTTTTGTTTTTTGCTTGCGGAAAACCAGTTTTTTATGGTAAAATGTCATCAGGAGAAAGGGGGGGCGTGCCGTGAATAAGATACTGTCCCTCACGCGCCGGTGCGTGGAGGATTACAATATGATTCAGCCCGGAGACCGGGTGGCGGTGGGGGTGTCCGGAGGAAAGGACTCTCTCATGCTGCTGATGGCACTGGCGAAGCTGAGGGAGTTCTACCCTGTGCCTTTCACAGTAGAGGCGTATACTTTGGATATGGGCCGAGCCGATGGGATCGAGCCGCTGGACTTTAGTCCAATCCGGTCCCTGTGCCAGGAGCTGGATGTGCCCTACACCGTATTAAACAGTGAGATTTTACACATCATTTTCGATCTGCGGAGGGAGAAAAACCCCTGCTCCATGTGTGCGAAGATGCGGCGCGGGGCTCTTCACGGGGCCCTTCAGCAACACGGAATTTCCAAAATTGCCCTGGGGCATCACTACGATGATGCTGTGGAGACCTTTTTCATGTCCCTAATCTTTGAGGGGCGGCTGTCCTGTTTCCAGCCAGTCACCTACCTGGACCGGACGGGCATTACCCAGATACGCCCACTGCTGTACTGTGGAGAAAACCTGATCCGACACACGGCCCGGCGGCTGGCACTCCCTGTGGTGGAAAATTGCTGTCCCGCAGACGGAAACACCAAGCGCCAGGAGATCAAAGAGTTGGTCTATGAGCTTCAGGGCCGTTATCCCGGCCTGAAAGCTCGGACCTTTGGGGCCATGCAGCGGCTGCCCCTGCCGGAGTGGGGGCCGGTGGAACACCGCCGCCGTCCGCTGCCCGAAGAATTGGAGGAGTGACATATGAGCAGACAAAAACAGCAGCGGCCTAATTGGATCTGGACATTCCTGTTTATCATGCTTGTTCTGGCGTTGGCTTATGTTTTATACAGCCAGCAGGCCCAGCCGGAACCCCTTGCGGAGGGGAGCGGCTTTGAGGTCCACTTTATAGATGTGGGTCAGGCGGACTCCGCTTTGGTTATTTGTGACGGGCACTACATGCTGATTGATGGAGGCAACGCGGAGGATTCTGACTTAGTATACGCCTATTTGGAGCAGCACGGAGCCAAGCATCTGGACTGCATGGTGGCTAGCCATGCCCATGAGGACCACATTGGGGGGCTGTCAGGGGCACTGAATTACGCCACGGTGGACACCGCCCTATGTCCGGTAACGGAGTACAATACCAATGTATTCAAAAATATGGTATACTATTTAGGCGAACAGGGAAAAAGCCTTACAGTACCTGAGCCGGGGGATAAGTTTTCTCTGGGCTCCGCTGAAATTGAAATCTTGGGTCCGGTAAAAGAGTATGACGGTACCAACGACACCTCCATCGTCCTGCGCATTGATTACGGCGAGACTTCCTTCCTCTTTACCGGAGATATGGAGAAGGGGGCGGAAGCGGACCTGATTGACTCCGGGGCAAATTTGAAGGCCGATGTGCTGAAAGCGGGCCACCACGGCTCCGACACCTCCAGCAGCTACCAGTTTATCCGAGAAGTTATGCCCGACTACGTAGTAATTTCGGTGGGACAGGACAACAGCTACGGCCATCCTTCTAACGAGGTGCTCAGCCGTTACCGGGATGCAGGGGCGGAGGTCTACCGCACCGATATGCAGGGCCATGTGATCGCGGCAAGCGATGGAAGAACGGTTACGTTCCGCACGGAAAAAGAGGCCGCCACGTCCACAAATCCGACGGGGAATTCCGCTTTACAGACATACGTGGGTAATGCGGGCACCATGAAATTCCATCTGCCCGATTGCGCCTCCGCCCAAGGTATTCGGGAGGACAAGCGGGTCGTATTCCTCAGCCGGCTCCAGGCCACACTCCAGGGGTATGAGCCTTGCGGGCGGTGCAAACCATAGAGGACTGAATTGCCCCCGGCCATTGGGCCGGGGGCGGACTGTTCATTGCTTCGCGATTGCGGCGGCAATGGATAATTCAGGCGGGAGGTAGGGGATCAGGGTGGACTGGAATGCGTGGTATAAGTCAGATTTTCCTGGCCAAACGGTGCCAATAACTTGATTATTCCAATCCAGCTGGTGGAGCCAGGAGCCGGTTTTGTGGTCCAGCACCGCCTGGTCCAGGTAAACCATAAACTGCGCGTAGTCCTGCGCGTACTGATCCTTGCCGGTTACCCGGTACAGTACGGCAGAGGTATTGATGGCCTCGGCCAAGGTCCAGTGCATACGGTCGTGGACCACCGGACAGCCGCTCCAGTCTGTGGTATAAACCAGCCCTGGAGCGCCGTCGGCGTTCCAGGCATCGCCTACAGCTGTGGTATAAAGATGCTCTGCCGCCTCAATGCAAGAGGCGGCGCTTTTTTTGTCCGCAGACAGCGCCCACTGGGTTATGAGCCGGGCCCACTCAATGCCGTGGCCCGGGGTGGCTCCATAGGGCTTGAAAGGGTCGTCGGGGCGTTCCTGGTTCATTTCCAGCTGGGGAATCCAATCACTGGAAAAGTGTTCCGGAATGCGCCAGTGGTTGTCTCTGGCCCACCCGATCACCCGGTCAATAATCCGCCCCGCTCGGACGCGGTATGTTTCATCCCCGACAGCGTCGGCAACCGCGAGAAATGCCTCCACTGTGTGCATGTTGGCGTTGAGCCCCCGATAACGGTCAGGGGTGGTGAAATCAGTGTCCCAGGTGTCTCGGGACAGCCCTTCGGCCTCGTCCCAGAAGCGGAGGTCGTAGACCGCCAAAGCGTTGTCTAAAAGCTCCTTTGCGCCCTTGCGATCCGCCAGCAGAGCGGAAGAAGCGGCCAAAATCACAAAGGCGTGGGCGTAGCACTGCTTAGAGGGCATTATGGAGCCGTCGGCGTTGAGCCCGGCATACCAACCGCCGTGGGCGGAGTCGTGGAGCTCGCCCCGCAGGCCCTTTAAAGCCGCGTCCGCCAGCGGGCCGTTTTCAGCTCCTCCCAGCATGTATCCAATGCTGTACACATGAGCCATTCGGCTGGTGATCCAGGTCTCGCGCCCCTTCTCGGGCCAGGGGGTGCCATCGTCCCCTAAATAGTAGGACCCGCCGCCGGGGGAGGGAAATTTGCGGCCGAAATCCAGCAAATTCCTGCGTAGTTCCTCTAAAAATTTCTTGTTTTCCTCCGTATCTAACAAATACTTCCGTTCCATACGAGCATTCTCCTTTCGGAATCAAGCAAGGAAAATTCTTTTTTGATTTTTTTAAGAAAAATAACGCCTGCCCGGCGAGGGCGCGTCACGGGGCAATGCTCAAACAGGTACGAATTTTGTACCCGCCGACACTCAGGTTATCCAGTACGGAGGTGCGGGCCTCCAAATCGTTAAAGTGCCACCACTCCGATGCCAAGGGGGTTAGCCCCGCGCCGGTGCAGTAGCGCTGAAGGGCCAGGGCGGGTTCGCATTTGCGCATAGCATCGGTGAGGGTGGCGGACTTCCAAGCGGTGGAGGAGTGGCTGGCCACAGGCCCGGTAAAGGTTGCGGCGTTGCGGCTCAGCTCGTGGATGGGGGTTGGCATGGTGTATTCCTCGTATTCCCGCACGCGGAGAACCTGGTGTCCTCCGATATCCTGGAGATCGGCCCGTTGGACCTGAGCCAAGGTGACGTCGATGGCGAAGCCCCGCTGGTGGTTGGAGTAGCCGGCGGCAATGAACCAGGAGATGTTCCACGGCTTGCCGGTGACGGCCTCCCTCACCGTATTGTCTTTGCGGGCCAGGGCGGTAAGCGCCTTGTACACCGTGGTCTGAACCTCGTGTGGGCGGTAGCCCTCATAGAGCACCAGCGTATTGCCCTGGGCCAGGGCGGCCTGCTGAGCCTGACAAATATGTTTGGACATGGAGTAAAGGACCGGCATCATAAATTCGTTGCGCCCTAGGCGCTGATTGTAGCTGCCCCGGGGGTAGAAGGAGCGGCCGGTGACATCGGGGATGGTTCTGCCCAGGGTAACGAATTTGGAATCATAGGAGTTGGTGGCGTTGTACACCATAGAGGGGATTACATCCGGCAGGTTAATTAGGCAATAGCGGTTTTCAATCCAGCCCAAACCGCTGCCGTACTCAATGCGCCACCATGCGCCCTCCTCGTCCTCCTCCAGCACGGTGAAAGCGGTACCGGGGTCCAGAATGGCAACAGCTCCCTCAAAGGGGTCCTCCTCTGGCTCCGGCTGATCCGGAATGGGTTCCTCGCCGGGGGGATAAATGATTTCATCTTCCGGGTTGGAGGCAGGTTGGGATGTGTCGCCATCGGGGGAGGGAGAGCTGCTGGCGGCAGGAGGCTGGTAATCTCCGGGCTGGAAGGGGGCGGGCATCAACCAGTCGTATGGATTGGAGCTTGCGTCCGTGCCCAAATCAGAGGTGTCGCCGGGTAAAGAAATGTCGCCGGGTAAAGAGGCGTCTCCCGGTTGCGGAACAGAGCTGTCCCCGGGCTGAGGGTCCGCCGGTCCGGGCTCAGTGGGAGGGTCAGGCTCCGCAGGAGAATCTGGTTCCTCGGAAGGCTCAGGTTCGGGAATTTCCTCCCAGACGGGCAGCTGTACCGAGGCATAGCCGGTGGCCCCTCGGACGGGGAGCTCCAGCGCCCCCTTTGGCACCTTGGGGAATGAAACGTCTAAGGTATGGGCTGCGTCGAACGCCAGGGGAGGTTCAACAGGTTCCGGTTCTGGAAGAGGGGGGACATCTGCTGAAGTGATTCCACTGGCGCCGGGCTCAACCGCCGGCGCGGCGGAGGAGACTGGATTAGGCGGATCGGATACCGCGCCTGTTCCATTGCGGCAAGCCGTCAGCCCCCCTAACAGGAGGGCGGCTGACAGCAGGATAGACAGATGTTTTTTCATGAAAACTCCTCAATTACACCACGTCCTGAACGGTTTCGGAGCCGTTAACCCGGTAGGTATAAACAGTAAACCCATCGTAAAACAACTCGCCGTCCTCGCCGTCGCCCAGGCAGCTGGGGGCGTAATCGCTGCCCTTGGGAGAGCCGAGGGCGGCAATCAGGCTGGACACGCTCTTGCCGATATAAGCCTGGGCATCCGCCTTGGTGGGGGCGGGCTTAGTATCGGGTTCCGGGTCTGGCGGTTCGGGAGAAGTTTCAGAGGAAGACGTGGAGATATCCGAAGAGACGTCCGGAGTTTGAGGTTCGGGCTTAGGAGCAGGGGTGGGCTTCGGCTTGGGTTTGGTTACCACGGCCGGGGGCGCCTCCGGAGCCTGGCTGGCGTCCGGCTGGGAAGCATCAGGCTGCGCCTGGGAGGATGCGGAAGAGCCGCCGGGCTCGCTGGCAGCGGGGGTGACGGCCTCCGGGGCTGTGACAACAGGAGCCATAGCGCTTTGAGCGGGCTCCTGGGATGTGCTCTGAGCCGGGGGCTGGGGGACGCTGGAGGCCGCCGGGGTGGGCGCGCCGCCGCAGGCGGATAGGGCGAGAGCTCCGGCCAGCAGCCAAGGGAACAGGGTTCGCTTGTTCATTTCAATCGGTCCTTTCCAACATTACTGAATGGTAAGCGGCAGCGCGCACAGCGCACCCTGCTGCATACAAAGCACAGAAGCGTTTTCCAGGGGAGTTCCCTGGGGAACATAGATCGTAAAAGGAATTCCCTTGCCGGAGATTCCGGCAGGGCTCGCCTCATAGAGGCTGCCTCCAAACTGGACGTAGATAGGGGAGTCCGGGTCCGCCCAGGTGAGCCAGCCTTCCAGGCGGAGGTGTTTCTCCAGCGGGTGGGATTCTGAGACAGCAAGCTGTCCCTCCCCCTGTCCCTGAGGCGGTACGCCGTTTAACTGCCGCGCCGGAGCAGGGAAGACAGGGGCATGTTTGGTTAAGTAACCGAGGTTGCGTTCCACCAGTTCAATGACCACCGTGTCCGCTCCGGACTGGTCCAGCAGCGCCAGCTGCCAGGGCATGGACCGGGAAAATAAGGCGCTGCCATACTCTTCTGCCAGGAAGGGGTAGAGGCTGTTGCCAAAGGAATCCCGAAACATGAGCAGGGAACCGGTTTTGGCAGGGTTTTCCGTCTCAATGCGCTGATCATCGGGGCCTCTTGGCTGGCGGACATGGGTAAAGGTAAATTCCCTGTCAAATCTTGCGTCCCAGTCCTGAGCATGCCCGGTGGGGTAGAGCATTTCATACAAGTCGCCCGGGCGGCCGCTAAGGACGGACTGAGAACGGGAGAGCCAAAATGGTTCAAATTCCTTGTCCAGAGATGTGAGCAGGGTCTTCTGGGCCAGAGCCGCGCCCAAGGTATTCCAATGGGAGTCCCGGCGAAAGTATAGGGAGACACGCTCGCCTTGGAGCGGCGTGCGCAGATCGGCATATGGAACGCCCTCTGTGGCAAGCAGGGGGATAAACCGGTCCAGATTGCCTTTATCCTCCAGCGGCGTGCCCACATTGGGCAGATACTCTGGATAGATCGTGGCTTTGTTGGGGGCAACTGTAAACAAAAGGCGCGCCCCCCGGCTTTGGAGATACTCCTGGACCAGCGCCAAGGTGTGGGCCCCGGCCCACAGCTGCCGGTCAGAGAGCTGGTTGGTATGCAGATGGTTGTCTACCGTCTCGGCGTAGAACAGCCAGCCGTCTTTTCCAAGCACCACGTCATCCTCAGCGGAGACGCGGAATACCGCGGCATTCAGAGCGGCGTCCGCCGTAATCAGATGCTGGCGGAAAGCGAAGTGGCCGGCAATGTAGTCAGTGGCCTCCTGGAGCACCTCCGGGTTGAAAGAGCCGTCCTCCCGGGTTAGGGACGGGGGAGGGGCCAGCTGCTGGTTGGCGGCGGCTGGCCCCTCCGGGACGAACAGCATTCCTGCTGAGGGGACGAGGCAAGCGGTGAGGAACGCGCCCATAGCGAGCCGGGCTTTTGTTTTTAGTTCCATTGCGCTCACCACCTGCTAAAACTGAAAATAGATGAAGGGGTTGAAGGTCGCCTTGGACAAATTCAGTACACACAGAATGAACAGCACCCCGTAGGCCAGTGCCCGCCCGCCCTGGGATAGGCCGGTCCCTTCCGAGAGCCGTCTTACCGCCTGCTGGGGCAGTCCGGAGGCCAACAAGACGGCGGTAATCAGAAAACAGGCCGTCCGGGCATCCAGAAGGGAGATCAGAGTCAGCGTGTTGGCGGGGATGAAGGTGAAGCCGGTGAACATGCTCTTAATCATCACCCAGGCCGCGCCGAGACTGTCCGCACGAAAGATGGTAAAGCCAACTACCACGGCCAACATCGTATATAGGTGGCCGAATACGCTCTCCCTCAGGCGCTTTGGAATGATTCCCACGTCCTCCAGAGTGGCGAACAGGCCGTGCCACAGCCCCCACACCACGAAGGTCCAGTTGGCCCCGTGCCACAAGCCAGTGGTAAAAAAGACGGTCAGTTTGTTCAAACCAGTGCGAAATTTTCCTTTCCGGTTACCGCCCAGAGGGATGTAAAGGTAGTCACGGAACCAGGAGCTGAGGGAGATGTGCCAACGCCTCCAAAATTCCTTAATGGACTTTGCAGAGTAAGGCAGATTAAAGTTTTCACGGAACGTAAAGCCAAATATGGCGCCCAATCCGATGGCCATATCGCTGTAGCCGCTGAAGTCGAAGTATATTTGGAGCGTGTAGCTCACTGCGCCCAACCAGGCCAGCCGGGCGTCCAGCTGGCCGGCCGCGAGGGCAAAGACAGCATCCGCTGCCTGACCTGCCGTGTTGGCCAGCAGCAGCTTTTTTCCCAATCCTATGAGAAAGCGCCTCAAACCAAAGAGGGTTCCTTCGGGGGTAAGGCGCCGCTCATCAATTTGTTGAGAGATGTCATGGTATTTGATGATAGGCCCGGCGATAAGTTGTGGAAAGAAAGAGATGTACAAAATCAACTTTCCCAAGCTGCGGGTTCCCGTCTGAGGATCCCGGTAGACATCAATGACGTAGCTCATGCCCTGGAAGGTATAGAAAGAAATGCCGATGGGCAGGGCGATGCCGAATAAGGGGAGCGTCAGCCCGCCCAGGCTGTTGGCTGTGTGGAGAAAGAAGTCCAGATACTTGAATACGCCCAGCACCAGCAGATTGCACATTACAGCCCCGAACATAGCTGCGCCCCGGCCCTTTCCGGACATAAGCCACAGACCGAACAGGTAGTTGACCAGCACGCTGGCCAGCAGCAAAAGAAGGTAGCGAGGCTGTCCGAAAGCATAAAACACCAAACTGGACAGGGCAAGCCAGCAGTTGCGGCTGCGGATGCCAGGCAGAAGCTGATAAATTAAATAGACCACAGGGAAAAAGACGAACAGAAAGATAGGGGAACTGAATACCATGGTGTCACTCCTTATGATGTAATTTTCCGGTATTCAGTCAGGGCGCGCCCCCGCTCAGTTTGGTATAGAGATGCGGGGATTTTGCAGGCAAAAACTTGAAGAGGTTGTGGCTTTTGCGGCCGTAGTCGTGGACGTAGCGCCACTCCAGCTGCGGATCAAATATGTACACGGTTCCATCTAGCTTTATTTCCACCCAGCCGTGGGGAGAGGCGTTTTTTCCCAATCCACCCACCACGGTGTAAGCGGGTTGGCCAATCTCCCGGGCCAGCAGGCTGAACAGAGCGGAGAAGCTGTAGCAGTTGCCCTTTTTCAAAGACAGGAAGGAGGCGGCATACTCCGGTTCCCAACCGGTGCGCCCGGCCTCAACCAGGGGCCGCTTCAGATAGGAGAAGTTGTCCCGGCAGTAGTTGTACAGTGCCCGCAGCTTCTGGTCGCGGGTCATGGAGGGTGTGGTGAGCTGATCCACCAAAGCGTTAAGGTTAAGATCCAACTCGTTGTCGCCAGTGGTATAGCGTCCCTCGTTGTCAAAGTAGAAGCCTTCCTGAGAGGCCGAGCGGAGAAACTGGCTGTTGCTGACGCAGTAGAGCCGCCCGTTGAGGCGGTAATAGCCGTCGGCTAAGGGGACCGGTTCGGTCTGGATGTTGCTCCAAATTTCTCCACCCCCGGAGGGAGTGTGGCTGTGGGAGGTGGCGGCTTCCATGACCTGGGTATAGGCCCAATGGTCGGTGGGAACGTCGGGGAAATAGCGCAGGGTTTTGGCATAGACAGCACCAAGGTCGGGGGACCGGCCCAACAGTTTATTGAAGACCACCGCAGCCTCTGCCCGCAGAAAGCTGGCATTTGGGTTGAAGCTGCCGTTCTCATCTCCACTGAACAGGCCATAACCTCCTACAGCGGAGATGGCTTCGTAGTCGGGGGAGTCGGAGGGGACATCCCGGAAGGCCTTGGTTGGCCCGCCGGCGGGAATCAGCTGGGCTAGGGCCCGGGCGGCCTCCACCCGGGTGATGGGCTGTTTGGGGCGAAATGTGCCATCGTTGTAGCCGGGTAAAATGCCCAGTCCGGCCATAGCGCCCACAGCCGGGGCAAACCAGCTGCCGGAGGATACGTCGGAGAAGCCGGCCTCCCGCGCGGGACGCTCCACCACGATATTGTACAGAATCTGGGCCATGCCGGCCCGGGTCAGTGGCTGAGCGGGGTAGAACAGGCCGTCGCCTTCGCCGCTCATATACTTGGTGTGGGAATCAACGCGGACAGTAAAGGCTGCCGGCCCCTGGGAAGGCGCCCGTTCCGGGGAAGCAGGGGGGGTTCTGGTAAATACCGCGTAAAGGTCCATGTCCCGGGTCAGATAGAATGTTTCGCCCGGCAGATAGTCGGGCGCGGAAGCGCTAACCCGTTCCGACCAGCCTGCAAAGTGCCAGTCACGAA
The DNA here is from genome assembly GCA_947383275.1 of uncultured Bacillota bacterium. Classification (GTDB taxonomy): domain Bacteria; phylum Bacillota; class Clostridia; order Oscillospirales; family Oscillospiraceae; genus Lawsonibacter. Next base: position 48,875 of record CANDCW010000006.1, on the reverse strand, counting down.
TGCCCAGGGGGCTGTCCAGCCGGGCCTGGGGCAGGGCCAGCTGGCCGCCCTGCTCAATTGTGATAGGGGAGGGCGCTTCGCTGCCGGAACCGCTGGAATGAAAGCGGACCGTCACCTGGGGCGCAACCGCTGTAGCCCGTCCCGGGGCCAGCGCCTGGACGGGCAAGGTGGAATATAAGAGGACCGCAGACAAGATCGCGGCAGCCAAACGGCGTATCTTCAGACCCATCATAAATTCTCCCTCTCTAAATTAAGACGGTCATCAAAACTGGCCGGCACACAAGAACTGCTTCAGTAATTACAGTAAGGATACCACATCTTGACAACATTTTCAATCTTTTTCCGAATTTTTCGAAAATGGCTTAAAATTGTTTCTTTCGGCACAAACTTACGTTATCAAGCGGGAGCCGCCCAAATTGATGCCGGCGGTGGGGCGGCAGGGGATTTTATGGAGGCGTCGGCAAAGGAGGGATCATCCATGGACGAACAACAGGACCAGCTGCATCAAGAGGAAAATATACAACCCATCATCGATTTAGGCTCATCTCTGATCCAGACGGAGCGCGGGACGATCTATGTGCTGACCATTGTAGGACAGATCGAAGGACATCAGCTGCTGCCTCCCACCAGCAAGAGCACCAAATATGAGCATGTACTGCCTCTGCTGGCCATGATTGAGGAGAGTGGGCAGATCGACGGCCTGCTTATTCTGCTGAACAATGGCGGGGGGGATGTGGAGGCCGGGCTGGCCATCTCGGAGGTAATTGCTTCCATGTCAAAGCCTACCGTATCCCTGGTGCTGGGAGGGAGCCACTCGATCGGGGTGCCCCTGGCGGTGTCGGCAAAAACATCTTTTATCGCCCCCTCGGCGGCTATGACCATCCATCCGGTGCGGCTCAACGGCCTGGTGATTGGCGTGCCCCAGACCTTCTACTATTTTGAACGCGTTCAGGAGCGTATTTTGCAGTTTGTTACAGCCAATAGCGCCGTAACGCGGGAGGCGTTTACAAAGCTGATGCTCCAAACCGGAGAGCTCGCCGCCGATGTGGGCAGTGTCATCTATGGCGAGGAGGCGGTAGAGCTGGGGCTGATTGACCGCATCGGCGGGCTGTCCGATGCACTGGGACGCCTACACGAGATGATTGATGAGCACAAGAAGTAGGGGCGGCGGCAAGCCGCCCCATAAATATTTTGTGCTGGAATTTTTTCCGGGTTTGTGATAATATATTATTTAGTGATTCTGCGGGCTTTTGCCCGCTAAGGGGGTACAACTGTTTGACCTATTTCATGTCCGCCGTTTTGGGTTTTGTCCAGGGTGTGGCCGAGTTTCTGCCTATCTCCAGCTCGGGCCATCTCACCCTATTCCAGCATTTCTTCGGCATGGAGGAGCCCGATCAGCTCTTTAATGTCCTGCTCCATTTTGCCACCCTGCTGGCGGTGTGCGTGGTCTACTGGCAAGATATTTGGGAGATGATTGTGGAGTTTTTCCGCTTTTTCGGAGGTGTGTTTTCCCACAGTACTTACCGTGGCCGTCCGCCGGAGGCCAGGCGGATGGTACTTCTGATCCTCGTGGGCACCCTGCCGCTGTTTCTGGTGCTGCCGATCCAGGATCAGGTAGAGGCGTTTGGCAGCAATCCGCTGTTTGTCTGCGGGGCGCTTTTGGTCACCGGATGTATTCTGTTCCTCTCCGACCAGATGGCCCGAGGTCACAAAACGGCCCGGAACGCTACCCTCTTGGATGTGCTTTTGGTAGGACTGGCCCAGGGTGTGGCCACCATTCCGGGGCTTTCCCGCTCCGGGTGCACGATTTCTGCCGGCATGGTCCGGGGGTTCGACCGGAAGTTCGCTGTGCGGTATTCCTTCCTCATGTCCCTGCCCGCTGTGCTGGGAGCTACCCTGCTGGAGGTACTGGACGTGCTGAAGGCGGAAGGCGGGTTCCCGGCGGAGAATATCCCTAAGTATTTGCTGGGCATGGTTGTGGCTGCTGTAGTGGGGTATTTCTCCATTCAGCTGGTGAAATTGCTGGCCAGCCGGGGCAGGTTCGGAGCCTTTGCTTTCTACTGCTGGGGTGCGGGGGCTCTGTTCCTTTTGCTGAACCTTATGGGCTGGACCTTTGTCCCTGCCGCGGCGGCGTAAATTGAGAGTTTACCATCCGAAAGGAACGAGATACATATGGCGACACAAAGGAAAACAGGGGAGAGCCGGTCCGCATCCAGCGGGGGACGGAGCGGGTCCTCCCGCGTTTCCGGCAGCGGAGGCCGGGGAAAAAATACGGCAAAAGGCCGCCAGCAGCCTGCGGGACAGCCCTTCCGCCGGGAGGTGGGGGCGGTGGCCTGCCTGCTGCTGTCGGTCTTTTCCGCGCTGGGTTACTTTAATATGCAGGCTCTTTTTATTAGTTGGTTCTGTAGTCTGCTCAAGGGCCTGCTGGGCTTTGGGTTCCTCCTTGCACCCCCCGCGCTGCTGCTGGGAGCATATATTCTGGGGTTTCACCGGGGACGCCCGGTGCGGCTGCGGCTGGCCTGCGCCCTATTGCTGCCCCTGATTTTCTCCTGCCTGATCCACGCCATGCTCATTGAGCCTGGGGAGTGGAACGCGGAGCTCTGGGGAAGCCTGATGGAGAGCGGGAAAATGCTGCGGTCCGGAGGGGCTTTGGGCGGCATCATCGCCCAGGGCTTTGCCTCGCTGTTTACCGCCCTGGGGGCCACCATCGTCTTTGTCATCGCCGGAGTTTTCATCGGGTTGGCCGCGTTCAACCGCTCCATTGCGGATGTAGCCGAGTGGGTGTTTAACCGCCCGGACTACGAGCCGGAGCCAGTCCGACGGGAGCGCCGCCCGCCCCGGGAGACGCGGGAGCGCTATGAACAGCCGGCCTCCGCATCACGGACGGGGACCCGTTCCGCACTGGATATTCCGGTGGAGGACGGCCCCCTGGTGGGCAGAGAGCCGCCCGCCCCACCGCCCAGGAAAAAGGGCTTTTTCAACCGCAGCCCCCGAGTGCCCACGCCCGACCAGATACTCCGGCCCAAAGAAGAACCCCGGGAGGAGGAGGTTCTGCCCGTCCCCGAGCCTGAGCCTAAAATTCTGGAGGTGGAGTTCCCCGCCATCTCAAAACCAGAACCAATTACAACGCCAGCCCGGGGAATGGCGGAGGAGCCTGAACCTGCCGCGCCCGCTCGGTATGCGCCTGCCACCGCAGTAGAGCTTCCGGCTGTGTCCGCTCCGCCTACCTCCTGTGAGGCGGCTCCTCCCATGGCCCGGCCCGCTCCGGAGCCGTCCAATCCTCCTGCGGTCCAGCCTGTTCCAAGCCCCAACGCGCCCCTTGGGAAGGTAACCGCTCAGGATGCCGCCGCGGAGGCGGCCCAGTTGGAGCAGGAAATTCAGCTGGCCATGGGGCAGGGGACGCCTCCCTACCAGTATCCGCCCTTGTCCCTGCTGCGGGAGAGCGGAGGGGAGATCGGCGGCGAGGCCCTGGGCGAACTCAACGCTAACCGCCAGCGGTTGGGCGACACCATCCACTCCTTTGGAATCAGCGCCAACATCATCAACGTGGTCAGGGGCCCGTCGGTCACCCGGTACGAGCTGGAGCTGGACCAGGGTGTCAAGCTGAACAAGCTTACCAACCTGGCCGATGACATTGCCCTGGCCCTGGGGGCCGCCGGTGTACGCATCGCGCCCATCCCCGATAAGATTTCTGTGGTAGGCATTGAGGTGCCCAACAAAGTGGTCTCCCCGGTAAGCATCCATTCGGTGATTGGCTCCACAGCCTTCACCAACAGCAAATCCAAGACATCCTTCGCCGTGGGCAAGGATATCAGTGGGCAGGCCATTGTGGGCGACATCAATAAGCTGCCCCATTTGCTGATCGCCGGTACCACTGGCTCCGGCAAGTCGGTATGCACCAACACCATTATCACATCCCTGCTCTATAAGGCCACCCCTGAGGAGGTCCGCCTCATTATGGTGGACCCCAAAATGGTGGAGCTGGGCATCTACAATGGCATACCCCACCTGTTGATCCCGGTGGTCACTGACCCTAAAAAGGCTGCCGGCGCCCTGCAGTGGGCAGTTACCGAGATGATGAAGCGCTACCGCACCTTCTCTGAAGTGGGGGTGCGCAAGCTGGAGGAGTACAACGCCTACGCCGCGCGTACTGAGGGAGTGGACAAGATGCCCTCAATTGTGGTGCTCATTGACGAGCTGGCGGACCTGATGCTGGTGGCCGCCAAGGAGGTGGAGGAATCTATCTGCCGGGTGGCCCAGATGGGCCGTGCTGCCGGGATGCACCTGGTGATCGCTACACAGCGTCCCTCCGCCGATGTGATTACCGGCCTGATGAAGGCCAATATTCCGTCCAGAATTGCTTTCGCTGTGGCCTCCGCCATGGAGTCCCGGATTATTCTGGATACCCAGGGCGCAGAAAAACTGGTGGGCCGGGGAGACATGCTCTTTGCCCCCCTGGGCAGCGGCAAGCCAACCCGGGTCCAGGGCTGCTTTATCTCCGACCCGGAGGTGGCCGCCGTGGTCAGTTTTGTCAAACAGAACAGCGGCGCTGCCCAGTATGACAACGCCGTCATGGAGGAGATCGAGCATAACGCGGCTGAAAAGGAAAAGGGCTCCAAGGGGGTGGGCGGCTCCGCTCCGGAGGATGTGGACAGCGAGTACGATGAACTGATTGATGCTGCCGCCGAGGTGGTGGTGGAGACGGGTCAGGCTTCGGTGTCCATGCTCCAGCGGCGGCTGAAGCTGGGCTACGCCCGTGCCGCCCGCCTGGTGGACCAGCTTGAGGAGAAGGGAATTGTCGGCCCCTTTGAGGGAAGCAAGCCCCGCCAGCTGTTGGTGACTAAGGAGCAGTGGCAGGAGATGAAATACCGCCAGGGAACCGCCGCTCCCGGGCCTGTTCCAGAGCCTTTGCCGGTTCCCGTTCCGGAGGACAAGCCCCCCTTCGGCCTGGAGGACTCTCTGGATCGGGCGGAGGAGGATACGCTGTAAGGGACTGATCCGCGGAATGCCCCTGCAAAAAACCTGTCAGGAGAGAGAAGCATATTATGACCGAACAAAAGCGGAAGAAGGCCGTCTACCTCTTTGTGGCGGTACTGGCCTTCACTGCCCTGGCCAACGGCCTGGGCAGCAGCATCTTTTCCAACTACTTCAACGAGGTATTTCAAATCAACGAGGTCCAGCGGGGCTTCGTTGAAATCCCCCGGGAGAGCCCTGGCATCCTGTGCATGGTGCTGGTGGCCGCCCTGGGCTTTCTGGGCAATATTTGGATGTCTGTCGTGGCCCAGGTGCTGGTGCTGGCGGGGCTGGTGGTCATGGGATGGCTGTCCCCCGGATATGGGACCATGCTGGTCTTCCTGTTTATCAACTCCCTAGGGATGCATTTCTTCATGCCCCTGAACGACGCCATCTCCATGGACCTGGCGGAGAAGGGGAAAGTGGGGGAGACCCTGGGGAGGTTCAAGGGGGTCAACACCCTGTTCGCCATGATCGCGGCGGCCATTGTCTTTCTCGGTTTTCGGACGCGTCTGTTCAGTTTTGAGGAAAACACCATCCTGCCCTTCGTACTGGCTGCGGAGTTGACCGCCGGGGCGGTTTTTCTGCTGGTTTGCATGGCACGGCTGATGCCCCAAAAGGGCGCGGTGAAAAACCACAAGCTGCTCTTCCGAAAACAGTATATGCCCTACTACATGGTCACCCTGGCCTACGGCTGTCAGAAGCGGATCAAGATCGTCTTTGCCCCCTGGGTCATCATCAACCTGCTGGGGCAGGGGGCCGACACCGTGGCCCTGCTTACCATTGTCGTCCACTTGGCAGGGACCTGGGCCGCCCCCGTCCTTGGCAAATTATTGGATAAACTGGGCGTAAAGAACATGCTGTGGGTGGAAGCCGCCTACATTGCCGTGAGCTTTTCGGCCATGGGCCTGCTGGCCGGGATGCTGGCGGCGGGCTCTTTAGATCTGAGAGACGGCCTGACCTGGCTGGTCTTCGGGGCGTATGTGCTTTGTGTGTTGTTTGAGCAGTTCAATATGGTTCACTCCTACATGATGCGGGCCATTGCGCTGGACCCCTCCGAGGTTACCCGAACTCTGTCTGTGGGGCTGAGCGTGGATCATATCATGGCTATCATCGCGTCTCCCGTGATGGGGCTGATCTGGAACGCGTGGGGCGTGCAGTATGTGTTCTATCTGGCGGCGCTGTCCGCTCTGTTTCAGGTTGCGGCAGCGGCGATGACCGAAAAGTAGGTCCGCCCCTTGCGGAGAAATGTTTCATTTATATTAAATTTTTTCAAATCTCTTTACATCGCCAAAGTTTTGGAGTACACTAGATACATGGTTTCGCTTTCCTTGAAAGCCGAAAATGTTGTTTTGGGAGGTGTGCTGCCATGGAGGATATGGATTTCACCCGTAAATTCAGCTTGGGCGACCAGCGGGATATGGAGATCAAGGCCATCCTGACCACGGTCTATCAGGCCCTGCAGGAAAAAGGGTATAACCCCATTAACCAGATCGTAGGTTACATCCTGTCTGAGGACCCGACCTATATCACCAACCATAACAACGCCCGGGCTCTCATCCGCAAGGCGGATCGGGACGAGCTACTCCAGACCTTGGTCAGGTACTACCTGACCCACTGAGTTATGTCCAAACGGCCCGCCTATAGGCGGGCCGTTTTTCGCAGGAGGAGTACACATGAATATTTTAGTCAGCCACTGCTTTTTGGGAGAGCCCTGCCGCTACGATGGAGCCAGCCGCCTGGACCGGCAGATTATTGAACTCCACCGGGCGGGGCACAACCTGATCCCGGTCTGCCCTGAGGTGCTGGGGGGATTGGGGGTGCCACGGGAGCCTGCCGAGCTCCAGCCTGACGGCCGGGTGCTGACCCGGGCGGGGGAGGACGTCACGGCCCAGTACCGGGCTGGCGCGGAGCGGGCGGTGGAGATTGCAAAAGAAAATGGCTGCACTGTGGCGGTTTTAAAGGCCCGGTCTCCCTCCTGTGGCAGTGGGGAGGTTTACAACGGCGCCTTTACCGGAACCCTCACTTCTGGCTGGGGGATTGCCGCCAAGCTGCTGTCTGAGGCCGGCTTGGAGGTTATGGACGAGGAGCATTTACAAGCCTGGCTTTACGGGTAAGACGAAAAAATCCATCGAAATTGGTCTGACGATAAAAAATTTAGGGGCGCCCCCAACCGTATGAAAGACCTTCCCCCGGAAATACTGGAAACAGTATCACCGGGCGGGAGGTCTTTATCATGCAGCATAAGGTAGAAATCTGTGGGGTGAACACCGCCAAACTAAAGGTGCTGAAAAGCAGCGAGACGCAGCAGCTCCTTCTCCGTGCCAAAGCGGGGGATATGCAGGCTAGGGAAGAGCTTATCGCCGGCAACCTGCGGCTAGTACTGTCAGTCATTCAGCGTTTTGCCAACCGGGGGGAAAATGCTGACGACCTGTTCCAAGTGGGGTGTATCGGCCTGATCAAGGCCATTGACAACTTCAATACCGACCTGGATGTGAAATTTTCTACCTACGGAGTGCCTATGATTGTAGGCGAGATACGCCGGTACCTCCGGGACAACAGTACCATGCGGGTATCCCGGGCTATGCGGGATACAGCCTATAAGGTCCTTCAGGCCAAGGAGGCGTACATGGCCCAGCACCAAAAGGAACCTTCCGTAGAAGAAATTGCCAAAATCCTGGGCATCAAGCGGGAGGATGTGGTTTTTGCCCTGGACGCCATTTTGGAGCCGGTGTCCCTCTATGAACCGGTTTATTCCGACAGCGGGGATACTATCTGCGTTATGGATCAGGTAAAGGACAACAAAAACAACGATGAAATGTGGGTGGAACGTATTGCTTTAAAGGAGGCAGTGGGCCATCTCACTGAGCGGGAACGTAAGATCCTGTCTATGCGGTTCTTTCAGGGAAAAACCCAGATGGAAGTGTCCGCCGAAATTGGGATTTCTCAGGCACAGGTGTCCCGGTTGGAGAAAAACGCCCTGCGGCAGATCCGGAAAGAGATGTAAAAGCCACCAAAAAGGGACTTTTATGTCAACCTAATGCCACATCCAAAATCATCATGACAAGGAAACCCACCATTACGCCCAGCGTTCCGGAGTGCCCTCCCTGGGACAGGTTGGCCTCTGGAATGAGCTCCTCTACCACCACGTAGAGCATGGCCCCTGCGGCGAATGACAGCAGCCAGGGCAGAATCAGCTGGACCGTACCGGCTACCAAAACGGTGAGCAGGGCGAAAATGGGCTCGACAATTCCTGACGCGGCTCCGATCAAAAATGCTTTGCCCTTGCCCATACCCTCCTGATAGAGAGGCAGGGAGATGGCCGCGCCCTCGGGAAAGTTTTGGATGCCGATGCCGATTGCCAAGGCGGTGGAGGCGGTGAGCAGGGCGGCGTCCCCGCTCTGCGCCGCCAAGGCAAAGGAGACGCCCACAGCCATGCCCTCCGGGATGTTGTGGAGCGTAACTGCCAGCACCAGAAGTGCCGTGCGGCTTGGAGAGGCGCCCCGGTGGAAGGACTCCGGTCCAATATGGGGGAGGAGAAAGTCCATAAGCAGCAGGAATCCAATTCCTAAAATGGACCCGCCTGCGGCGGGAAGCCAAGCCGTCTGGCCTAACTCCTCCGCTTTTTCTATAGCGGGAATGAGCAGCGACCACATACTGGCCGCAATCATAACTCCGGCGGCAAAACCAAGCATGACCCGATGGAGCGTTTTAGAGTCTGTTTTACGAAATAAAAAAACTACAGCGGCTCCGGCGGCAGTCAACAAGGCGGTAAAACCCGTGCCTCCGGCGGCCCAAATAAGCGCTTGTAACACGATGTAAGAACCCTTTCTGGAAGACTCGCAGGCCGTGTGCCTGTACGGTTGCTTCCAGATTAAGCTATGCGCGGGGATTCTTTGTGGTGAAGGGGCCTACGGAGTCTGCTGCCACGAGAGAAATAATTTCGCGGTCCAATACCCAATGGCCATACATCCCGGGAAGGTAAGCAGCCAGGCCAGGACAACCCGGCCGGCGACATGCCAGTCAGGGCGGGCGTCTCCGGCGGAACCCACGCCCAGCAGGGCGCAGGTGCGGGTGTGGGTGGTGGAGACGGGCAGACCCAGAAAGGTGGCAGCAAAAAGGCAGGCAATGCTGCCTAAGTCTGCCGCCAGACCCTCCCGGGGGCCCAAAGCGACCATGTCCCGGCCCACTGTGTCAATGATCTTTTTGCCGCCCATGAGGGTACCCAGTGCCATGAACAGTGCGCACAGAGCCATGAGCCAAAAGGGGATCAGGAAGGTATCTTCGTCGGCCCGCCCCTGCGCCAGGGCGCTTCCCAGCAGAAAGACTCCAATAAACTTTTGCCCGTCCTGCGCGCCATGGAAGAAAGAGAGCGCCGCAGCCCCGGGCAGCTGTGCCGGAAGAACGATATGGTCAAATAGCTTTACATGTTTTAGATGCTTAAAAGCGGCCCGTCCCGCCCAGAAGCCGGCGGCAGCGGACAAAATAAGCCCCAGCCACACCTTAGACCAGCAGTCCCAGCGGATACAAGCAAACGAGCCCTCCAGTGCAACTGCTGCGCCGGAGATTCCAGCCACCAGGGCATGGCTCTCGCTGGTGGGAATCCCAAACAACCAGGCCAACCCCGCCCACAGAACGATGGCTGTCATGGCGGCGCATAAGGCGGTGAGAGCGGCTTTCGGCCCGCCGCTGAAAGAGGCGATGGAATAGACTGTCTCTGCCACTGAGGCGTTCACTGATGTAACACATAGCACCCCAAGCAGGTTACACACCGCTGCCAGCGTTACGGCAGACCGAAAAGGGAGCGCCCCTGTTACCACCACCCCAGCGATGGCGTTGGGGGCGTCGGTCCAGCCGTTAACCAGCAGGACAGCCAGGGTTAGTAAAACCGTGCCGAGCAAAGCCGGGTTGTTTTTAAGCTGAACTAAAAATTCCAAAAAGGACAGGGGCATGGATAACACCTCCATACCCCAAACTATGCGAAAAAATATCCAAATAACACCGCGAAAAAGCTTCCTAAAAAGAAGATCCTCCTGGCGGCGAGGCGTGGCGCTCCTGGTGCGGGGCCCGGGATGAAGAAGCGGGGGCAATCGCGCCGGGACCGTATTTCGACCGGATAATGTCCAGTGTGCCCTCCAAGCGCTCTAAGCGTTGGCGCTTTTCATCCTGGCCGGCGGAGAAGAGGTCTAACTGGGCGCCCGCCTCGTCGGCGGGTATGAGATAGATGGCGGTTACCGTCATGGCTCGGACCGGGTTGGACATATTCCAGACGGTGTCGGCCAGCGAGACCGCAGCCTGGGTTAGTTCCCGGGCCAGGTCGGTGGGCGGGTCCAGCCGCGTCTGACGGCTGATGTCCCGGAAATCCGGATCTCGTATGGCAAGTGAAATGCCCTGACACTTCATGCCGTGCTTGCGAAGCCGGGCGGCAACCTGGTCGGAGAGCTGAGCGATCCCCGCTTTGATTTCATCCCGGCCCTGGAGGTTTTTGGGGAAGGTGTAGCCGTTGCCTACCGACTTGGGTGGGGTGTATTGACCGGCAGGGGCAACGGGGGAGCGGTCTCCACCGCTGGCAAAATCGTGGAGCTGAACGCCGCTTTTGCCCAGCAAGCTGAACAGCTGCTGTCGGTCAAACGCGGCCAGATCACCGATGGTTCGAATGTTAAACTTTTGGAAGGTCTGAGCCGCTGCCCGTCCCACATAGAGCAAGTCGGTGACAGGGAGAGGCCAAACGATTTCATGAAAATTTTCCCGGGTGATGACAGTGGTGGCGTCCGGTTTTTTGTAGTCGCTGCCCAGCTTGGCAAAAACTTTATTAAAGGATACCCCGACTGAGATGGTCAGCCCAAAACGGCTTCGGATTTCCCGGCGCAGCTGGTCAGCCATGGTTTTGGCATCCCCGCCAAAGAGGTGGAGAGTACCGGTGATATCCAACCAGCTTTCATCAATACCAAATGGCTCCACCAGGTCGGTGTACTCCTGATACAAGGCGTTGATTTTTCGGGAGAAATCCCGGTAGATTCCATGATGGGCGGGAAGAAGGACCAGGTTGGGGCACTTTCGCTTTGCCTGCCATATGGTCTCCGCTGTCTTCACCTGGAAGGATTTGGCGGGTTCGTTCTTCGCCAAAATAATCCCGTGACGGCTAGCCGGATCACCGCAAACAGCTACCGGCAGATGACGAAGCTCAGGGTGGGATAGCAGCTCCACCGAAGCGTAAAAACTATTCAGGTCACAGTGGAATATGGTCCGGTCCATTCGATTTACCCCCAATTCGGTTTTGCCTTTCGTAAAAAAGAACCATTCCATGTTTATCGTATTATACACCAGAGAAAGAGAAAAGTCAAACTAATGTTCTTGTCCCTCTGACAAATTTTTGATTTTTCGTACATCTCCATTTGTTTCAACATTTTTTGGCAAAAATAATGCGAAAGTTGGCGCAGCTTGAGGCTACGCCGACCCTCGCTTCAAATATTTTCTTACGTCACCGTCCTGTCAGGCCCTGGCGTTTTTCTGTCCTATGTGATGATATTGATATTATATCATGGGACGGAAAATGGAACACCCATATTTTTATTGAAAAACAATAAAAATATATTGACAAACAGATTTTTCCGTGTTAGGATAAGGTCAACGGAAGGAGGAATTTTCCGTGGAAAAGACTGCTGTGCAAAAGCTGGCCCGGGTGCTGCGGGTCTTAGTAATTGCGGTATTTGCTTGTAATATTCTTGCGTTTTTCTTTGTGCCCGGCATGGCGCTGACGGGGAGTCCAAATGAGTTGATGGATGAGTTGATGAAGATGACATCCTATGAGAATCCGTTGGAGGTTCCGGCGCGCCTGCTGATTGTCTTTGCTATGTGCTGGTCGCCCAACGTTTGGGCATTTTCAGAAAAACCATATGCGGCGGTGATAGCAGGATTCCTGCTGCTCTGCGGCCTATGCACCGCCATGATCCTGTGGCAGGCGAAAAAGGTACTGGATACAATTTTAGAAGGAAATCCCTTCCAAATGCAAAATGCCAAAGCGTTGAACCGGGCGGCGGCGTGCTGTTGGGTGATCTCCGGCGTGGCGCTGCTGCGGCTGATTTGGTGGCTGTGGCACGACCATAGCACAGCTCCGTTTTTCACCTACAACACTCTGTTTATCCCCGCGTTTCTCATGGCCGGCCTGCTCTTTCAGGTAATGTCCGCCCTGTTCCGTCAGGCGGCGGAGCTGAAAGAGGACCAGGACCTGACCATTTAGGGGGTGGGGCCTGTGGCGATTATGGTAAACCTGGATGTGATGATGGCTAAGCGGAAGATGTCCCTGGGTGAACTGGCCCAGAAGGTTGACATAACAATGGCAAACCTGTCCATCCTGAAGAATAACAAGGCCAGGGCAGTACGTTTCTCCACCCTGGAAGCCATCTGCAAGGCCCTGGACTGCCAGCCAGGTGACATTTTGGAGTTTGTGCCAGATAAAGAAGCGTGATCCACTGCTTATGGGAGGTTTTATGATGAACTCTGGAACATTATAGGAGGACTGTGGCGGATTAAGGAGGCGTTTTCATGAAGAAAATAATTATGTTAACTATACCGGCGCTGTTTCTGCTTCTGTCCGGCTGTGCCTTGGCTGCGGTTTGGCTGGATGGCTGCGGGAGTCCGGACGCCGACCTGGTGGTGGTCAATGACAGCGATTGGGACGTATACTCTATCGTCCTGGAGTATGGGGACAGTACCGAGACGGTCCAGGCGGCCAGCGGAGACGCCCTGCTGGAGCCCGGTCAGAGCTACGGTCTGGAGCTGGAGGCGGGGGAGGGGTGGTTGACCCTTTTGGACCGGGCCCAGAGGACCATCGGCCGGAGCCGGGTAACCCGCCGGGAGGATTGCCGGCAGGTCCTTACCTTCGACGGTGCGTCGGAGGGCAGCTTGTCCCTGGAGGAACGGCGGTAAAAAGGCAGAAAGTTTCACCTCTCCCTGTCATACACATAGGGGAGAGGTGATTTTTATGAAACCCCGGAGGTTTGGATTTTTGGAGCGGACCGCGGAGGTGTTCGACCTCCCCGCCGACGCCCTGGCCGGACTGCCCAAGCTGGAGCTGGTGGGGGACGGCGAGCTGCGGGTGGAGAACCACAAGGGGATCTTGGCCTACGGGCGGGAGGAGATCCATATTAGCGGCGGCCTGTTCCTGATTAAGATCGCGGGCCGGGAGCTGGAGCTGCGTGCCATGACGGGAATCGAGCTGCTGATTACAGGAAAGATTGCCCAGATTACGCTGGCATAGGGGGCGCTATGAGAAGGCTGATGAATTTTTTGCGGGGGATGGTCATTCTGCGCCTGACAGGGCCCTTTCCCGAACGGTTAATCAACTTATGCGCCCAGGAGGGCATTGACTTTTGGGCCATGGAGTGGCCGGACGAGCACACCGTCCGGCTGACCACCCGGCGTTACACCCTGAGGCGCTTCAAGGAGCTGGCCCGAAAGGCGGGGTGCGAGGTGGAGCAGGAGGGCAGCCGGGGACTGCCCGACTTTCTGGGCCGGTTCCGCACGCGGTACACCTTCCTGCTGGGGCTGGCCTTTGCCCTATGCGCGGTCAGTTTTCTGTCCCGGTTTGTGCTCACCATCGACGTTACCGGGAACCAGGAGGTTCCCACCGCCGTGATTTTGAGCCAGCTGCGCCAGCTGGGGGTGCGCCCTGGGGTATATGGCCCGGGACTGGACCGCAGGCAGCTGGCGCAGGAGGCCCTGCTTCAGCTGGAGGACCTGTCCTGGATGGGCATCAATCTCTACGGCACCCGGCTGGAGGTGATTGTTCGAGAAAAGACAGCTCCCCCGGAGCGGCTGGATGAGTCAGGGTACTTTGACATTGTAGCCGAGGCGGACGGGATCATTACCCATGTGGAGCCGGAGCTGGGGGACGCCCTGGTCGGCGACGGGGACGTGGTGGCCGAGGGGGACGTGCTGATTTCGGGAACCGTTACCATGGAGCCGCCGCTATACAGCCAACTGCCTCCCCGGTACTACCAGACCCACGCCCGGGGACGGGTCTGGGCCCGGACCTGGCGGCTTCTCACGGCGGCCATCCCGGTGGAGGCGGAGGTAAAGGAGTATACGGGGGAGGAAAAAAGTGTCTGGTCTGTGAATTTTTTTGGACGCCGCACTAAAATTTTCGGAAACACTAGCATTACATGGCCCATGTATGATAAAATAACCACAGTAAATCAGGCGGTCCTCCCTGGCGGGGAGGCGCTGCCCTTCTCCCTGAGCCGGGAGACCTTTCGGGAGTACCAGCCCCGCCCGGTTGAGGTGGACCGCTCCGCCGCCCAGGCGCTGTTGGAGGAGCAGCTCTTAAAGCGCCTGGACGCCCTGGTGGGCGAGGACGGAGAGGTGGAGTCCACCCGGTTTGATGCCCGTGTGAACGGGGGGAGGCTGGAGGTCACGCTGGCCGCCCAGTGCCTGGAGGAGATCGGCCGGGAGCGGCCGGGGGCGAACCCCATAGAATCTGAGGCGGGAGCGCCCGCCCCATGAAACAGGAGAGATCATATACCAATGACAGAACAGACAATCAGCTTGGAACGCCTGGAGGAGGCCATTAACGTATTCGGTTCCTTCGACGAAAATATCCGCATCATTGAGCGGGAGATGGGGGTCACGGCGGTGAGCCGGGATTCCGCGCTCAAGGTGGCGGGGGAGGACCCGGAGGGGGTTATGCACGCGGTCAAGGCCATTGAAAACCTGATGATTTTGGCCTCCAAAGGGGAGTCCATCAACGAGCAGAATGTGCGCTACATCGTGCAGCTTGTCCGGGAGGGCAGGGAGGACCAGATTGTCCAGCTTGCCGGGGACGTGATCTGCGTCACCGCCAAGGGCAAGCCCATCAAGGCCAAGACCCTGGGCCAGAAGAAGTATGTAGAGGCCATTAAAAACAACGTGGTCACCTTGGGCATCGGTCCCGCCGGCACGGGCAAGACCTATCTGGCTGTGGCGGCCGCCGTGGCCGCTTTCCGTGCCAAGGAGGTCAACCGGATCATCCTCACCCGCCCGGCGGTGGAGGCGGGGGAGCGGCTGGGCTTTTTGCCCGGCGACTTGCAGTCTAAGGTGGACCCATACCTCCGCCCGCTGTACGACGCCCTGTTCGAAATGCTGGGCCCGGAGACCTATCAAAAGTACCTGGAGCGGGGAAACATTGAGGTTGCCCCCCTGGCCTACATGCGGGGACGCACGCTGGACGACTCCTTTATTATTCTGGACGAGGCCCAGAACACCAGCCGGGAGCAGATGAAAATGTTCCTGACCCGTCTGGGCTTCGGCTCCAAAATTGTCATTACAGGCGACATCACCCAAATCGACCTGCCTGCGGATAAGGTATCCGGTTTGCGGGAGGCCATGCGGGTGCTCAAGGGGGTGGAGGATATTGCCATCCTCCGCCTGAACGAATCAGACGTGGTGCGCCATGCCCTGGTGCAGAAGATCATCCGGGCATACGAGGCGGACGAGGACCGGCGCGGCCCCAAAAAGGACAAGCACTAGGTCTTTTCCAGGCAGGCGGCGCCCAGCTGGATCCCCATTTTCAGGCCCTGATAGAAGGTCCACATGCTGTGGGCGAGGGTTGGGTTGCCTTTCAAATGCTCCGGCCAGAAGTCAGGATTGGGACCGGGGACCACGGCGCGGTAGATCAGCTCCACGACGGCGGGAATATCTCCATTCATAGGGTGCCCTCCTATTTAACACAGATTACTGCGTATACTGTAACACACATATAACTGCGTGTCAAGAGGAGATATAATGTTTTCAGAAAAAATTCGTTTGCTGCGGAAAGAATATGATATGACCCAAAGTCAGGTAGCTGGGGAGATAAAGATGTCTCTTCGAGGCTATCAAGACTTGGAATTGGGCGTTATGCCCCGGTCGGACAAGTTGCTGGCAATTGCAGAGTTCTATCAGGTTTCCATTGACTGGCTTATGGGCCGCACGGAAAAGCGGGAGGTCAACCGCTGATAAAAATCCCGCTGAAACGAGAGCGCCAGCGGGATTTTTTGTGGGATTCAGGTATTTTGGAAAAATATCCGCAGAACTTCTGAAACAAAGACCGCCTTGACAGAAAGTACGATTTAATGATAAAATGGCGCGATATTTGTACCATAGCCAAGGCAGTTGAGGGGGGAACGCACATGAGGCTTGCGATGATCGGGCATAAGGACTTTCCCTCCCGCTCCGGCGGGGTGGAGGTTGTGGTGTATGAGCTGGCCACCCGCTTTGCCCGGCGGGGCTGTCAGGTGACGGTGTACAACCGCGGCAGAAAGCGGGGAGACAACCACGGCTGGTGTGAGGGCGTAGAGTACCGCCGTTCGCCCACCGTGCGCCGGGGCGGCCTGAACGCCCTGCTGTACTCCCTGACGGCGACCTTGCAGGCGCTGCCCCGCCGGTACGACCTGATTCACTACCACGCCCTGGGGCCCTCTGTGATGATCGTGCTGGCGCGGCTGTTCGGTGTCCGGACCGTGGCTACCGTCCACGGCCTGGATTGGAGGCAGAGCAAATGGAGTGCCTTTGCGTCGGCGTATCTCAAGCTGGGAGAGCGGATCATTGCGCGGTATGCGGACGAAGTCATTGTGCTGTCCGACGTGATGCGGGAGTATTTTGAAACTACGTATGGCCGGCGGACAAATCTGATAAAAAATGGGATCGTCCCTGTGGAGTACGCCCCCTGCGATGTGATTTCCAGGCAGTGGGGTTTGGAAAAGAACGGCTATATCCTGTTCCTGGCGCGGATTATACCGGATAAGGGGCTGCACCACCTGATCCGTGCCTTCCGCCGGTGCGATACCGGGCTGAAGCTGGTGGTGGCCGGTGAGGTCCCGGAGGATGAATACGGGCGGGAAGTGCTTGCGCTGGCCCAGGGCTGTGAACAAATTCAGTTTGTGGGCTTTGTGGAGGGGCGGGCGCTGCAGGAGCTTTACAGCAACTGCGCTTTGTATGTTCTGCCCAGCTCGGTGGAGGGCCTGGCCCTGACCCTGCTGGAGGCCATGTCGGCAGGGGCAAGGTGCCTGACCAGCGACATTCCGGAGAACACGGCAGTGTTGGGCAGTTTCGGGAGCACCTTTTCCAGCGGGGAGGAGCAGTCGCTGTATGAGAAGCTGCAAGACGCGCTGCGCGCGCCGGCGGGAAACCCGCGCAAAGAGGAACAGATGCGGTACATCCGGGAGCACTACCACTACGGGCTTGTGGAGGAGAAAACCTGGGCGGTTTACCAAAAGGCTTTAGAAAAGAGAAGCGGCCTGAGGGGAGGGCAATAGCATGGATCAATTTCCAACTGTGTTTATGGGCGGATACCGAAAAGATCTGGTGGATGAGCGCCTGAAAAGGATGGTAGTCCAAATTGAAGACCTGCAAAAGGCGGTGCAGGCCGCCAAAGAGCGGGAAGATGAGCTGAAGGGCGCCTTGGCGGAAGCGAAAGAGCGGGCGGAGCGCCTTGAGGCGGAGCGAAAGCCCGCCGAGGCGAGGTGGAGCGGGGGGTCTGAGCGGGAGAAGAAGCTGAAGGAGGAGCTGGACGCCGCGCTGAAGCAGCTGGAGCAGCTGGGAGACGGCGGGCCGCAGGAGGCCCGGGACCCGGAGCCTATATGGGCGCGGGAAAAGCAGGCGGAGCTGGCCTCGGCTCTCCGGTGGTCGGAATCCCTGGAGGCGGAGCTCAAGCTGGCCAGGGAGGAGCGGGATACCCGTGCGCAGAACCGCCTGTTGGAGCTGGAGCACACAAAGGCGTTAAATCAGCGGATTTTGGAGCTGGAGTCTGACCGGGAGCGCCGGGAGGCGGACCACCGGCGGGAGCTGTCCCGCTTGCAGGAGCAGTTGAACCAGCAGAACAAGGGCTGTGAGGCGGCCGGACGCATTCTGGCGCTGGCGGAGCGGGAGGCCCGCACCCTGGTGGAGGAGGCCCAGGCCCGTGCCCAGCAGCTGGAGCGGCAGGCGGAAGAGGATATTAGTGCGAAGAAGCAGGCCGCAGCACAGACGCTGGAGGGAGCGAGAACCCAGGTGATCCGTTATCTGGAGACCTTTACCATTACGCGGGACAAGCTGGCCGTGACCTACAATGAGCTGGACGCGCTGGTGGGGCAGATTCCCCCGCCGGACAGCGGCCCCGTGATTGAGCTTGAGCATGACAGCATGGGCGGCCGCTGGAGCTACCCGCCGGATTTGGAAACGTAAGCATGAAAATTCTGATGGTAAATAAGTTTCTCTATCCCCGGGGCGGTGCGGAGACCTATATGCTGCAAATCGGCGGCTGGCTGCGGGAGCACGGGCATCAGGTGGAATATTTTGGGATGCACGACGGGAAGAACGTGGTGGGCAACAGCCTGGGCCTGGAGACTGCGGCTATGGATTTTCGGTCCGGAGGCTTGGAACGGCTGCTGTACCCCTTCCGGCTGCTGTATTCCCTGGAGGCGAAGAAGAAAATACGCCGCGTTGTTCGTGAATTTTCGCCGGACGTGGTACATTTGAATAATATTTATTACCACCTGACCCCCTCGGTGATCGAAGGCGCGGCGGAACTGGGTGTTCCCATCGTGGAGACGGAGCACGACTTTCACTTGGTGTGCCCCAACCACATGCTGCTGGACCTGAAGACCATGACGCCCTGCGAGCGGTGCGTGGAGGGGAGCTGCTGGAACTGTGCCAGGGGAAGGTGTATCCACGGCTCCCGGGTGAAAAGTATATTGGGAAGCCTGGAAAAGAGCCTCTACAAGAGGCGTCCTGCCTATCACAAGGTCAGCCGCTTGATTTGCCCCAGCCGGTTTATGGAGCAGATGCTCCAGCGGGACCCCAGATTTCGGGGGAAAACCGTACTGATGCAGAACTTTATCCGTCCGGAGGAGGATCAGCCGGCAAAAAAGGAAGATTACGTCCTATATTTTGGCCGTTTGTCCGAGGAAAAGGGGATCGACCGTTTGCTGGAAGCCTGCCGGCTGACCCCCGAAATTCCCTATGTGGTGGCCGGGGGCGGGCCGCTGGAACACCTGCTGAAGATCGATCCGCCCGCCAATGTGCGCTACGTGGGCTTTCAGGAGGGACAAGCCCTGCGGGAGCTGGTCCGCCGGGCGCAGTTTTCGGTGTATCTGCCGGTCTGGTATGAAAACTGCCCCTTGTCCGTGCTGGAATCCCAGGCGCTGGGCACGCCGGTGCTGGCCAACCGCACCGGCGGCGTTCCGGAGTTGATCCGGGAGGGTGAGACCGGCGTGCTGCTGGACCGCTTTACTCCGGAGGAGTACGCGGTACGGATCCGGGCGCTCTACGCAGACCGGGAGCTGCTGGCCCAAATGTGGGAGAACTGCAAAAATCGGAAGGATTTTATAACCTTGGAGGACTACTGCAGCGAACTGTTGGAGCTGTATCGGTCCATAGCGGGAGGCGGTGCGCTTTGAGACGAATATTGACCTGGTTGCTGTATATTGTTATAATCGCGGTGGTGGCCGCAGTGTGGATCGTGCGGTCTAACAGCACCTTCGGGGAGACCTTTTACACCCTGGAATCCTACAAAATAGAACAGCCTATACGGCTGATTCTGCTAAGCGACCTGCACCAGAAGTCCTTCGGCAGCGGCAATGAGGAGCTGATTGGCCGGATTGAGGCGCTGAAGCCGGACGCAGTGCTGATCGCCGGAGATACGGTGAATAAGAAAGAGGCGGATTGGGACTACGCGGTGGAGCTTTGCGAAAAGCTGGTGGAAATCGCGCCGGTCTATTATGGGCTGGGAAATCATGAGAACAAGGCCCTATATGGCTCAGACCTGAATAAGGACTTCTTAGAGGCGCACGAGGATGTGCTGGGGGAGGCTCCGGAGGATTTTACGCCGCTGCTCCAAAATACGCAGGCGTGGAATGCGCTGGAGGAAACCGGCGTGCATCTGGTTCAAAACAGTTCCGAAACGGTGGAGCTCAATGGGAATTCCGTTGAAATCGGGGGAGTGAGCACCAATCTCAGCAGCTTCTGGCCTTACTCGGGGCAGTTTGCCACCCGGTTTTCAGAGGACAACCCCAATTACTTCAAGATCCTGATCTGCCACTGTCCGGAGGTGGCGGCTGAGTACCTCTCAGAGTCCGCCATTGACCTGGTCGTGTCTGGCCACAACCACGGCGGCCTGATCCGAATTCCGGGAAAGGGCGGATTGGTGTCCGCCTCGCGGGAACTGTTTCCAGAATATGACGCGGGCCTGTTTGAGTTTGACAGTATGTCGCTGCTGGTTAGCCGCGGCCTGGGCGGACACGGTTTCGTGCCCAGGATTTTCAATCAACCGGAGCTGGTGGTTTTGGACATCAGTTGAAAGGCAGGTGCTGTCTCATATGTATTTTATTTTGACGCATTATAAACTGGCGCTGCTGGGAATATCGGCGCTGTTGGCTGTTTGCGGCCTTTTGATGCTGGGCAGCGGCCGGTCCAAGCTGGGACTGGGCTATTTGATCCGAGAATATTGGGAAATGAGGAGAGAGTGGAATCTGGGGCTGCTGGTGCTGGCAGTGCTGCTGCTGAACTGCTTTTTTATTCCGGCAGAGGCGCGGCTTCACGCCAGCGCCGGGATTGCCATGAACTACAATCTGGCCTCTCAGGGACTCAACCCAAACGGAACCCGCTTCAATCAGACCGATATTTTGAACGATGAAATTTTGGAGCAGGCCATTGAACGGGGGGCGCTGGAGGATGTTACGGTGCGGGACCTGAAGCGGACCATTCAGGTCCGCCCCGTTGTCCAGGGGAGCAGCAGCTCCTACTTCATCTCTACCCAATTTTCCGTGCGGTACAACGCGGACGAGGAGACGATGCACCAGGACGGGGAAAAGCTGCTCAATCTGGTGACGCAGACGTACAGAGAGTGGTTTGTGAAGGAGTATTCGTCCAATACCAGTGCCCTGAAAATGGATTTTTCTAAGCTGGAGAACCAGGACTACCTGGATAGCTGTTCCTTTCTGACCTGCGCGGCGAATTCGGTAGGGGAGTATATGTCAAACATGTCCAGCGGGGAGCCCGCGTTCCGCTCCGGCGTGAATGGGGAGACATTCCAGTCGGTGTCCTCTCAGGCGTATGAGGTTGCCAATACCCTGGTGGAGACGCTGAAAGCCTACGTGCTGGAGGAGGGAATCTCCAGGGACGCCGCCCAATACATCAGCCGGCTGAATGTTGCCAACGTCTTTCTAAACTTTGACGCGCAGAAAGCAGCCGCCTCCAACGAGAATACGCTGGAGGCCATCTCCATGTATGAGAATGATATGGCCCGAATCGTTCTGGTTCCGACTTACGATACCAACAACCAATTCTATATGTCCCAGACCAGAATCGGTGTGGATGATTTTGCCGCCAATGCCGACCACTATGCCGATGAAAAAGTGTCGATATATGGTGATATTGCGGACAATACCCACATTATTGAACAATTCTCCGTTGGAGTTCAGGGTGATGGGGCGGACGCGAAAGCAGACGCGCTAATTGACCGGATTGAGCAGGAGCTGGTGCGTATTGCCGGTCAGGCGGAGGAACTGGTGAAGGAGTACAACGCCCGGCAGGCCAACAACTACATGACCATAACGATTTCTTCGGTGGAGCGGCAGGCCAAGTCGCTGGCTGTGAACATCGCAGTGCTGACGCTCCTGTTTGATATTGGGCTGCGTCTGTGCTGGTTTGCCTTACATGAAGGCCGCAGAAGGCGGTGGCCGGCATGAAAAAGTTTCAGATTCTTCGATATTTGAAGCGGTGGCTGCCCTTGATTCTCTGTTTTTTTATCGGCATGACGTTTTTTGCCGCCCGTATATTGGCAAAACGGCAAAGCTATATAGCGACAGCAGTGATTGAGTATGCAAACGCGGAGGCCAAGGACGGCAAAGCACCGGACGGTTCCAGCATCGATGTGGCGGAGATTGCGTCCTCAGGCAATATGGCCAAAGTGGTAGAAAATCTGGGCATGTCGCTGGAAAACTACAGTCTGGACACGCTGTGCGCCGGGATTACGGTAGATCCGGTGATTGAGGAGCAGGCTCAGAGTATCCAAGATGCGGTGAATGAAAACGGGGAGGAGTATACTGTCCAGCCTACCGCCTACATTGTCAGCTGCACGCTGGACAGCTCGGGAAGCGAGAGCTTGGCACGGGACATCCTGAACGAGCTGCTGGATGTCTATTTTTCAGACTACAGCAATAAGCATATCAACCAGGAGCAGGTGAACAACCAGACCCGCGATCTGATTGAAACGGATTACGACTATCTGGAGATGGTGGAGCGGCTCGATTCGCAGCTGAGTGATACGGTCAATACCTTGCACCTGCGTTATTTGCGGGGGCGGTATTTCCGCTCTTCAGATACGGGCTATTCCTTTTCTGATCTGCGGGACCAGTTCAAACTCATTTTAGATGTGGACATTTCCCGGTTGTATTCCCTTATTTTAGGCAATCAGATTACAAAAGACCGGGTGCTGCTGCTGGATAAATACCAGAACCGAATTGCCAATTATGGTTTGACCGGTGAAAATGCCCAGGAGGATATCAAGGACATTCTTCGCATTATTAACGCATATGTGGAGAAGATGCGGGAATCCGGGAATACGGATATCGATTATAATTACATCCTTAATGATGTATATGACCGGGACTGGACTGACTCCGAGACCGGAACCCAGGTGGCTACCAACCGCACCATCCAATATGATGCGATGCTGCGCAGTTGGGTGGCCTCTTCAGACCGTTGGGACTACTCAGAGATCGATGCGGCCTACTGTGCGTACATCATCAGCGTATACCAGGATGGGCAGGCAGACCTTGCCGGCGGGCTCACTGTGACCGCGGCGGAGGTGGAGCAGGAGATCGGCGCGTTGATTGGTAAAATGAATGCGCTGTATGACACTGTGGCCCAGACGAATACGGAGTACAACGAGTACCTGGGAGCCCAGAACATCAAAACCCTTTCCAGCGCCAGCGCCCACGCGGCGTTCAATATCTCCACCTACCTCAAGGTAATTGCGGTATTTTTTCTGGTAGTCGGGTGCTGCGGCGCGATCTTGCTGGGACGGGCCGGTGATATTCTGGAGTATCTGTTCCTGCGCGATAGCGCCACCGGATGTATGAACCGGGTGTCCTGCGACCGGTATATCCAAGACAGGGAGAATCTGATCCTGTCGTTAGGCGCCAGCTGCATCAATATACAGATCGTCAACCAGCGGGAGCTGAACGAGGTATATGGCCGGGAGCGGACGGACCAGGCCTTTGAGGAATTTGGCCGGGTGCTGCGGGAGCTGTTTGAAAACCGGAAGGACAGCTTTGTAGGCTACAACGGCGGAGGCCAGTTCTGGATCTTTTTCGAGACAGCGGCCCAGGAGTCCTTCAGCCAGGAGGTGGAGCGGCTGGAAATCACGCTGAGCCAGGCGCTCGCATCGATTCCTGTGGCCTATCTGATGGGAGCGGTCAACGCGGGAGAGACGGCGGTATTTTATCTCCGGGGTTTGATTTCCAGCGCGGTGAAGCTGCGCCGGCCCTGCCGGACAAGTGCGGCCGGCCTGGTGAGCGGCGCACAGGGGGAAGAAGGAGTACAAACTGCGTATGAAGACCAATAGCAGGGGGTATAACTGGCCCGATCAGTGTTTGGCGGCTGTCTACTTTTTTTTGGCCTGCGGTATGTATTATTTCCATGATGAGTACATCAATCTGGGGATTCACTTTATGTACAAGTTTGTCCTGGCGGCAGTGCTGGCGGCGCTGAGTTTTTTGATCTTTCTGGTCCGAACTGATTTGGGCCGGGGCGGATGCCTGCTGAGGCATATCGTTGTGCTCAGTCTGCCCCACGTGGCGATTTTGATGGCATCCGTACCGCTTTGGGTGTTTCAGATACAGCGTATGAGCCAAATCAGGCGGGGACTGTCTGACCAGATATACGGACTTGCCATGATTTTAGCTATGGCGGGAATTCTCTACACCTTTGGCAGAAGGGGGCTCTGGCTCAATCTAGCGGCGATGTTGGGGGCAAATTTTATCACAGTGGCGCAGGTAATCCGGGGAAACGGTCTTTCCGTCTACCTCCAGGAGCTGCGCGCCTTGGTTGTGACCTTTGCCAACGAAACCGGTCCGGTGATCCAGCAGATGGAAATCCACGAGCTGACCTTTGCGCTGGGCGTCTATCTGGTGTTTTACGCGATAAACTGGAAGGAGTGCCGGCGGGATCGGGCGGCTATGCTGCTTCTGGGGCCCGCTCTGTTCTGCTTTTTGTCCGGATTCAAACGAATCGGCGCTGTGGCGGTAGCAGCGGCCGTGCTGGTCAGCCTGCTGCTGCGGGTGTTGACGCGGAGGAGCAGCGGCGCGTTCTGGCTGCTGGCGGCCTCCTTTTTGGTGATTGGCATCGCGTTTTTGTACATTTGCTTGGTAGAGCGCGGCATTTTTGACTACCTCTCCCAGCGATTCGGATTGAATACCATGGGTCGAAAGGAGCTGAGCGAATTCATTGACCAATACTATTGGATCGGGCCGGACTTTTTTGGGAACGGTGCGGGGTTTGTAACCCGGCTGTTCTCCGACCTGCCTGCCGAGTACACCATCCGCGCGCTGCATAACGATATTTTGATGATCTATATCGACGTGGGCTTTTGGGGCTTTTGGGGGTGGATGCTGTGCTATTTCCCGCTGCGGGTTTGGAACATATACCGGAGAAAGGGATTGAAGGACGGTATATTGTGCCTGAGCCTTCAGGTCTATGTTCTGGTTACCGCTATGACGGACAATACCCTTTATTATATTTATGTGACTGGCGCGCTGTCGATCTGCCTGATGAGCTGTCTGCTGGAGGAACAGGAGGCGGGCTATGCTTGAGCTGAGCGTATACTGCATCGCGAAAACGCCCCACCTCAGCATGCCGGTGACAGGGCTGCTGATGCTTGCAGAGCAGAAAAAGGTCTGCCTTTCCATTGAAATTGACGGACAAAACCGGAAGCGGCTGCCCTACGCGCCGCTGCTGGAAGTGTGCGGCAGGGGGAAACGGGTGCTGTTTGACTTGGCGGACGGATACGGATGGGAAGTGGAACGGGCTCAGCCGCAGCTGGCGAGCCAGGCGGACATGATTTTCCGGCGCAGTTTTTCTCCGGAGAAAAACCAGCAGCTCCTGCCAGAGCTGCTGAACCGGGTTCGCCCCCTTGGATTTCATTTTCACGTCTCCTATCCGGGAAACCCCATCGACCAGCCGTCCTCCTGGAGGGAACGGAGGAGGGATCTGTTCCAGCGGACTTTCAACGGTGCGCCCCGCAGCTATTTTACGCCGGACAAATTTGAGCGCGGACCGGTGTACCGGAAGAAGCCGGCAGTCCTGTTTTATACCCGGCTGTGGCACGCGCCGGAGGGGGACGAGCTCTATGAGAGCGTTGTGCAGCTGAATTTGAGCCGGATTAAGCTGGTGTCTGAGCTGAAAAAGCGCTACGGGCCCCGTTTTACCGGCGGGATTCAGTTTGATCCCAAGGAGGTAGGGCGGTGCGGCGGGCTGATGGTGGGAATCGGCGCAACCAGCCGGAAGCGTTATTTGGAGACGATGCACAAAGCGGATATCTGCATCGGCTCAACCGGACTGCACAACTCGATCGGCTGGAAGACGGCGGAGTATGTGGCGGCCTCCAAGGCTATTGTCAACGAAGCGTTCTGTTTCCAAGTGCCGGGGAACTTTCGGGCGGGGGTCAACTACCTGCCCTTTGCCGATGTGGAGGGCTGTTTGACGCAAGTGGAGCGGTTAATGGGAGACCCGCAGCGGATCTATGAAATGGCGCTGGCCAATCAGGCGTACTATCAGGCCAGCGGGCGTCCCGACCGCGTGATGGCCAATGCGCTGCGCCAGGTATTTCCGGAACTTGAAGGCAGGGAGGAAACGCTGTGAAGATCAGTGTGGTTATACCGGTTTATAATGTGAAACAGTATTTGGACCGCTGTATCGCCTCTCTGGCGGGCCAGACCTATTCAGATTGGGAGCTTATTCTGGTGGACGATGGTTCTACGGATGGCAGTGGACAGCTGTGCGACTGTTTTGCGGCCAAGCTCCCCCGGACTCAGGTAATCCACCGGGAGAACGGCGGGCTGGGGATGGCGCGCAACAGCGGCATGGCAGAGGCGTCGGGGGAGTATGTGTTGTTTTTAGACCCGGACGACTATTATGGCCCGGATTTGCTGAAAAACCTGAGCGAGGCGGCGGAGCGGTCTGGGGCCGACCTGGTCATTGGAGGCCATACCATTGTGGGGCCGGACGGCGGAACAAGACCTTGCCCGGCTCCCTGCGAACAGGTATTCCATACTCCGGAGGAGATGGCGCGGCTGCTGCTGGATACGGTAGGCACACAGCCGGGGGAACAGCTGGACTCCAAGTATGGCGTCAGTGCCTGCGGAAGGCTGTACCGCCGGCTGGTGATTCAACGCGGCGGGCTCCAATTTGTGTCAGAGCGGCGCGTCATCTCAGAGGACCTGATTTTCAACATGGACTTTTTGCGGTGGGCGGACAGTGCCATAGCCACAACAGATGCCTCCTATTTTTACTGCACCAACAACAGTTCTCTTTCAAAACGCCACCGGGAGGACCGTTTTGCCCAGGACTGTGTCCTATACCAGGCTGTGGAGGAGCGACTGGAACGGTGGTATCCGGGGGATGCGAAGCGGTTTCGGCTGCCATTGGCCCGCCTGCTGATCGGTCGGGCCAGGTACGATATTGTCCAGGAGGTGGACTACCGCGACTTTGTGGACCGGGCCTATCCGCTGCGGGAGAAGGTTGGGGAGATTGTGTCCAATCGGAAGCTGCGCGGGGCGCTGGACGGCTACCCCTGGTGGAAAATGCCCTGGATGCAGGCCGTCTTTTCTGGATTTTTAGCATTCAGGCAGGTGTGGGCGCTGTTGGTCCTGGTCCGTCTGAGACGGCGCTTCTGTTCTGAAAAATAAACATGCCTGGGGAGGCGGTATGCTATGAGCGGTCCTTTAATCAGCGTGATCGTTCCGGTCTACAATGTGGAACCCTATTTGACAGCATGTGTGGAGTCTGTCCTCAGGCAGACGTATTCTAATTTAGAGGTCATCCTGTTGGATGACGGATCGACAGATGGCAGCGGGCGCCTTTGCGACGGGTTTGCCCAAAAGGATGCCCGCGTGCGGGCGGTCCACCAGCAAAACAGCGGCGTGAGCGCGGCGCGAAACGCGGGGCTGGACATGGCAAAGGGCGATTACCTCTATTTTCTGGATGGGGACGACTGGGCGCTTGAGACTATGGTGGAGGAAACGGTTTCCATCATGGAGGCAGGCGGCTATGATCTGTGCGCCTGGGGAATGAACATTGTGCAGGAGGGCGCGGAGGACATTTACTTCGGCCGGTGGAAGCGGGAGCTCTTTCAATTTCCATCGGAGGCGGAAAAACGGCGGTTTTTGTGCCGCTGGGTTTTGCCTTGCAGGGTGGGTTGGTCAGTCTACTGCCGGGTGTTTCGGAGGGATATAATCGGGCGGTTCCATCTGCGGTTTGACACAGGATTGACGCTCTTTGAGGACCTGGATTTTTTCGTTCGGTATCTGTCCCACTGCCGGAATTTGTACTATGTCCCCAAGCCGCTGTATGCCTACCGGCAGCATGGCGCGTCCGCCATGCACACAAACGACCTGGAAAAACAGCTCAACGGCGTCCTGCATATGGCCCGGCGTCAGGATCGGGCGCTTTCCAGCCAGCCGCTGTTCCGGCCCTTTTACCTCTATGGGGGGACGGTTCTCTCTGTGCTCCTGTGGAATTTCACCCAGACGGGGCCAGAGGAGCGGGGGCTGGTGCAGGCGGTCCGCTGCCTTGAGGCCTCTGTGGACTGGGACTATCTGCTGGAGCAGGCGCGGTTGGCGGCGCAAGACCGGGCTGGTATCCGAAAGGCGTGCGGCTGGAGGCTGGGCGGGCAGGTCAACGGCCTTTACCACTATATTTTGACAAGGGATTCCAGAGCCTACTGCCGGGCGAACCGGTTCCAGCGCTGGTTTATCTCGCTACGAACATGGAAAAACAAGTTGATGCACGGCTAGGGGGGAGAGCATGAAGCTGTCTATTGTCGTTCCGGTTTACAATGTGGAGAGGTATGTTGCGGAGTGTTTGGACTCCCTTCTGGAGCAGGGCTTGTCTGACTCAGATTATGAGATCCTCTGCGTGGACGACGGCAGTACCGACCGCAGCGGCGGGATTGCAGAGGACTATGCCAGGCGGTACCGGCAGGTTGCCGTGATCCACCAGGGGAATCGGGGCCTGAGCGCGGCTAGAAACACAGGTATCCGAGCCGCGGCGGGGGAGTATGTGTACTTTATTGATTCAGATGACCTGCTGGAGCGGGGCGTCCTGGGTCTGCTGTACCAGCTGGCGGATGAACACGGCCTGGACCAGCTCCTGTTTGACTATCAGCGCTTTGAGGATGGGCAAGCGGTTGCGTGTTCCGGGCAGGGGGTCAGCCCGGACCGGCTAGTCCTGTTCCAGGATCCGCTGGAGATGAGGCGGCACAGGGCTGTGCCAGCCTGGCGAACGGCATGGAACTACCTGATCCGGCGCTCGGTTCTGCTGGAGTACGGACTGACCTTTCCGGAGGGCGTTTTGTTTGAGGACGAGGAATTTAATTATTGGCTGGACCGCTGCGCGGCCTCCTGCGGATATTTAGACCAGAGGCTGTACTATTACCGCCAACGCGCCGACAGTATTTTAAGAACCTTTATGAGCAGCAAAGTGTTCCCACAATACATCGGGGGCCGGCTCAAGCTGGCCGCGCGTCATCAGGCCGTTCTGCGCGGCTTCCGGGCCGGGACGCCTCCCCGGCTCAGGGCTGCTGTAACGGAAGGAGAACTGGAGAACAGGGTGATCGATGAGGTGCAGGGCATACTGAACTTTCTGCTGTATAAGGGGGAGCGGGAGATGCTCCGCCGGACGGTGGACGCGCTTCGGGCACAGGGCCTATATCCCTACCCGATGCGCTGGAGGCGGCTGGTCCGCCGGGGGCCCCTGAAAAAACGGGCGATTGACGCGGTCAGTTTTTGCTACCCGGTTGGGTGGTATCTCCAACTTTTTATTGCGGTCAGGACACGTTTGCCATGAGAACGCAAAAATCCGTTGTGAATATGGCGGTCGGGCTGTTGGGACAGCTGCTGAACCTGATTTTGGCCATTGCAAGCCGGTCCATTCTGGCGCGGTTTATGCCCAGCGAATATTTGGGAGTCAACGGATTGTTCAGCAATGTGCTGACCGTGCTGTCCTTGGCGGACCTGGGTATTGGCACGGCGATCATGTACGCGCTGTACGCCCCTGTGGCCCGGGAGGATCGGAGAGAAATCCAAAGGCTGATGAATCTGTACCGGAAGCTGTACCGGTACGTGGCCGCCGCCGTGGCGGCGCTGGGACTGGCCCTGCTCCCGTTTTTAAATCTGCTGATCCGCACGGAACGGCCCGTTGACCACATTGTTTTGATCTACCTGATGTATCTGAGCCAGTCAGTGGCCTCCTACTTTTTCGTCTACAAGACCGCCCTTATTGAGGCGCATCAAAAACAGTATATTTGCAGCATCTATACCAATGTTTTTACCCTTCTGCGCTATGCCGGACAGATCGTTGTTCTGATTGCCACCCGAAATTTTTTCCTATACCTGGCGGTTCAGATTCTGTGCGGGCTGCTGCCTAATCTGTTTGCCTCCCGGCGGGCGGAGCGGATGTACCCCTATCTCAAGGAGGACAAAACCAGCTATCCGGAACAGGAGGAGAGACGGGAAATTTTCCGTAACGTCAAGGCGCTGTTCATCCACAAGGCGGCGGGGATGATGGTTTACAGCGTGGACAGCATCCTGATCTCCGCACTGGTCAGCCTGGGAGCCACCGGAGTGTATTCCAATTACAAGCTGATCTCCAGCAATGTGGGCGGTATCATTGACAGGCTTTTTGAGGGGATCTCCGCCAGCGTGGGGAACTTGATCGCAACGGAGCCAGACGGAGAACGGCGCTACCATATTTTTTCAACGCTGAATTTCGGTGCGTTTTTGCTGTATTCCTACGGCGCTGTGGCGATGCTGCTCCTGTTCGAACCCTTTATCCTGCTGTATTTCGGCCCCAGCTATCTTTTGCCCCGGCGGACGGCGCTGTTGCTTCTGGCGCAGTTCTACATGACCGGTATGCGCACGGTGACGCAGAAGTTCCGCAACGCGCAGGGTATTTTCTGGTACGACCGCTACAAGGCGCTGGTGGAGGTGTTTGTCAATTTTACCCTCTCCATCCTTTTGGCGGCACGGTTCGGGCTGGACGGCATCCTGGGGGCTACGGTAATCGATCTGGTCCTGATTCCTTTTTGGGTGGACCCGGTGGTTCTGATTTGCTACGGATGGAAGGAGCACCACCGAAAGTACTTGGCTGGTTATTTCACACGGTATTTCCGCTGGACAGCTGGCATGGTGTTGGCAGGTTACGCAACGCAACAGCTCTGCGGGCGGATGGAAGTTTCCAATTTGGCTGGCTTTGTGGTCAAGGGTTTGGCTTGTACGGCGGTATACGGTGGGCTGATGCTGGCCCTGTTCGGCTGGACCAGAGAGTGCAGGGAGCTGTTTGCCTATGCCAGACAGGTTTTGAAACATGTTAAGCTGACAAGGGGGAGAACCGATTGAGGCGGTTGATCTTGTATATCCTGCTGCTTTTGCTGTGCAGCGGTGCGGCAATGGGACAGAATGGCGCGCCTGTGGGAGATAAACTCCAGGGGGCGGAGGAGCCGCTTTGGGCAAATGTACAAAATTATGGCGCTGTGGGGAATGCCGCATACCGCCACCATATGGGTGAGCCTGAGGACGAGTGGAGCTACCGGGCCGGGCACTATTCCAAGCTGGTTACGGCGGACTTCTATACGCCCTACTTTGGTGAGGCTGCTCCCAATGCAACGTATATGATTGTGCCGGACAGCCAAACCCCGGGGGAGAGACAGATCTGCGTATCCCAAGTGCGTCCGGGAGCCAAGCGCTATACCCCGGCTGTGGGAGACGTTGTAGTGGCCTATGAGGGAGTGGACTTGAACGCGTCCGTTCCGGCCGCCGACGACAGCGCGGCCTTTGAGGCGGCTATCGCCGCGGGGAAGGGCCGGCTATATCTCCCAGAGGGGGATTATATGATCAGCCAGCTGACAGCGGCGAAGATCAAGGACATCGCCGGGCCGGGAAAAATCTGGCTGAAAGAGTGGAAGGGCGGCACTACCTACTACCTTGCGTCTGGGAGCGCCGGTGTGCTGAACTATCAGAATTACGGCTGGATCGACGAGGCGCACTTTCACGATGAGATCTGGCGGAGCATGCACTGGATCACCTGCCTGCCGGCGGTTCACGGCTGGCAGGACAGCGCAGAGTTTTCCGGGAATATATCCCCCCGTTCCGAGTTCCGGTTTGACAAGACCCGAGAGCATCTCAATGTGTGGCTGACGGTGCAGCCGGCGGTGGAAGAGAAGGACTTTCCCGATCAGGTGACAGTCTGTATTGCGGATATGTCCGTCAGCTATTCGGTGAAACACGATACCGAGTGGCGCTCTGCGGCTCTGGGCTTTGAAGACGGCGGATTGTACCGCATGTCCTGGGATGGGGCGAACGATGAACTGTCTGAGTCGTCTGTGAAGGACTGTGGAGGCTGGGTGGAGGTCACGCTGAAAAAAGAGGATCTGTTCCGGCCTATCTCATCTGAAAAAACGAGAAAATGGGGGCTGCACTGCTGGACGAAAAACAGTGACAGTTTAAGCGGCCGGCAGGTGGAATATGTCTTCTGCACCGCCCGGGCCTGGATCAAGGAAGAGGTGGCGGAGGGGAGCGTCATGTGCAACATTGGCAGCGACATGCGAACAGCTTGGGAAAATCGGGACGTACGGGAGGGGTATGTGATGGAAGCCTGCGATGGCGCAACACAGCTCCTGACCCGGGAGCCCAGGCGCTTCTACGCCTACACGGTGCCCGACAGTCAGTTTGACCAATACGCCCCATTCCCTTCCTGAGGGGGCCGGGCAAAATGGGAGGGATAGGAATGGTTGGAATATTAACCTTTCACTGGGCTGACGACTATGGAGCCATGCTTCAGGCTTACGCCCTGAAGCGCCAGCTGGAGCTGCTGGGGGAAGAGGTGGAGCTTGTCCCCTACGCGCCGCTGAAGCTGACGGGACGGTACCGGTTAATCCCAATCTGCGCTGAGTACCGGAACGGGAAGCTCCGCTATTTCGTCCATCGGTATATGGCAAAGCAGAACCTGCTGATGGGCCGGGCATTTTGGGAGCGAAGATGGAACATGCGCCAGTTCCGGCGGGCCTATTTAACCCCGCGGCGTGCAGTCAAAAGCGCGGAAAAGATTTCACTTCAGAAATATAAGACGGTCTTTGTCGGAAGCGATCAGGTCTGGAATCCGGAGATTACGGTGGGTCTGGACGACGCGTATACCGGCAGCATCCCGCAGCGCGGAAGCTGCCGCCTGGCCGCCTATGGAGCGAGCATGGGTGGAGCGGCCCTTTCAGAGGCTGACCGGCGAAAATTTGCGGCACATGTGGGAAATGGCTTTTCCGCCGTATCCCTGCGGGAGAAAATTGACGTGGAAAGCGTGGAGCAGATGCTCGGACGGAGCGTAACTGACGTGTTGGATCCCGTACTGCTTCTGGACCATTCAGAGTGGGAACGGATTGGAAAAGCGCCCAGTGAACAGGGCTACATTTTGCTCTACCTGACGGAATTTAATCTGCCGCTGCTGCGCTGTGCTCAGGCGCTATCCAGGCAGACGGGCGGGAAGCTGATATCGGTGTCGAAGCCCGCCGTTTTGAGATCCGGCGGCGCGGATGCCATCCAGGGAATTGAGGAGCGGGCGGAGGGCGGCCCGGCGGAGTTTTTTGGCTGGCTGCAAAACGCCGATTGTGTGCTGACCAATTCCTTCCACGGGACGGCGTTTTCTGTTCTGTTAGAAAAAGATTTTCTCTCCTTCCGCCACAATACCCGGAGCGTTCGTCAGGAAGACCTGCTTTGCAAACTGGGCCTGGAGGCCTGCCTGGTGGAAGAAGTCCGGCCCGATGAAGCCCGGGCAATCTGGGCAAATACGGACTGGGGCGCGGCCCGGGCGCGCCTGCGGAGGGAGCGGGAGCGCTCCAAGAGATTTATCCTTGAAAATATATAAAATTTTTAAATTTTGGAGGGCGTATGGGACCGCTCATTTCTGTGATCGTTCCAATTTATAACACCCAAGAATATCTTACAAAATGCGTGCAGTCCGTGCTGGACCAGACCTACCAGGGCTTTGAAATTTTGCTGGTGGATGACGGTTCTCTGGACGGCAGCGCGGAGATATGCAGGGCTTTTTGCGGTTCCGATTCCCGGATCCGTTTTCTGCCCCTGCCCCACAAGGGGGTATCCGCCGCGCGGAACGCGGGGATGGATGAAGCGAAGGGAGAGTATCTGTTTTTCCTGGACAGCGATGACACAATCCATCCCCAGCTTTTGGAGGCGCTGCTGGAGTTGTGCGAGACCACCGGAGCGGCGCTGGCCACGGAAGTGTACCGCCATATGATGGCGTCGGACCCAGGCAGCCCAGCGGAAATTCTGAGCACTGAGACCGGCGGCCCCTGGAGGTGCAGCTATATGGATAACGCGGAGGCCCTCCGTCAGTTTTCCTCCCGGGAGAATGGGCACAGCTTTCATGGGATCGGAGGCAAAATGGTCCGCTCAAGCGCAGTTGGAGAGCTGCGCTTTGACGAAACGCTGACCAATAGCGAGGATACCCTGTTCATCTATCAGCTGCTGGAGACGGGCCTGGATGTGGTAATCCTGTGGGAAAAGTGGTATCAGTACTGGAAGCACGGGAGAAATATCAGCGGGCTTCTCACCATTCGGTCCTGTGGGGACTCCTACCGGTGTCTGAAATATATTTGTGATCAGGAGTGGAAGCGGGACAAGGGGCCGGGGAGCGGTGTGACATTTTGGACCTTGGTTATTTCTGCCCGCCTTCGGCGCGCATATGTGCGCAGCCGCCAGGAACGTAATCGGGAGGTGTCCGGGTATTTGAGAAAGCTAGCCGGGTATGAGGCCCGGAGCGACAGGTTTTTAAGGCTGTCTCCCAAAGAAAAATGGAAGCATCATTTGGCGTTCCGCTGTTATCCGCTCTATTTGCCGGTACATAGGGTTTCCTCCTGGATGTGGAGGATGGAAGAGTGGAAGCGCAGGAATCAATCTTCCGACCGGTGACATACGTGCCAGAAAACCAGCGGTTGGCAAAGGTTGGTGATGAAGATAGACGATACGCAGGCTGTAGGCAAAGTTTCGGTGATAACGCCGGTCTATAACGGAGAACAGTATCTTCACCGGCTTCTGGAGTCTGTCCTGGCCCAGACCTGGGAGCAGATTGAAATGATTTTGGTAGACGACGGCTCTCAGGATCGGAGCTTGGAGGTTGCGGAGAGCTTCCGGGCGCGGTTTCAGGCGCGGGGAATCAATTTGCGCTGCATTCGCGCGGAGCACAGGAATGCCTCTGCGGCCATTAATCACGCCCTTCCACTGGTGACGGGGGAATTCCTGGTCTGGCCGGACAGCGATGATGAGCTGGACCCTGACTCACTTCGCCGCAGGGCGGAATTCTTGCAGGCGAACCCTCAGTATCAGTGCGTTCGCTCCCTGAGCCGCTACCGGGATGAAAACGGCGCCTCCTGCCCGCAGCAGGAAAATCTGGGAAATTTGGAGGAGGAGGAGCTGTTCTTTCCCGTCCTCACAGGGCAGAGCTTTGTATGCTGCGGATGCTACATGCTGCGCTGTGCCCCGTTCTTTTCCATCTACCCCCAGAGGAGGATCCCGGAGTATGATGTGGGCCAAAACTTTCAGATGCTTCTCCCATTTTTCTACTTCCACCGCTGCCCAACAATCCGGGAGGAGCTGTATACCGTCTATGTCCGGACGGAAAGCCACTCCCGGCGAGCCCTGACCCGGCAAGAGGAAGAGCGGAAATACGCCGGTTTTGAGGCGCTGGTGGACGAAATCGCCTCGATTTGCCATATCAGCGATTCCAATGAACTGTTCCAGATCGAGCTTTGGAAACAGCGCAGGCGGTATGAAATCTCAATGCGGAATCATCAGAAGCGGAAGGCGGCCGCGGCGCTTCTGTGGCTG
Organism: uncultured Bacillota bacterium; assembly: GCA_947383275.1. GTDB lineage: Bacteria > Bacillota > Clostridia > Oscillospirales > Oscillospiraceae > Lawsonibacter. The sequence goes on along the minus strand of CANDCW010000006.1, from coordinate 13,758 downwards.
TGTGCTCATGGAGGCATGGGGGGCGGGCGCGCCGTGAGGGAAGGTCTAAAGCTGGCCTGCGGGCCGCGTGTCTGCCGGCTTTGGCGGAGGCTGCGGGCGGGAGGAACGCATAAATGAAAAAATACTTGTGGTGTATCCTGCTTTCGATTCCACTGCTGATTCTGGCAGCCCTGGGGGTAGTTCTATCCTGGTGCTGGTATCCTGAGCGCATACCGCCAATTCCAGTGGCGTTTTTGGTCCCTGCTGCGGGGAGAAGCGAAACCATCTCCTGCTGGACAGAAGATGGAGCGCGGTATTATGTATTTTTGCCCTCCTACGCGCGGCTGGAACAGGTGCAGACTCAAGTGGATTCCGCTTCTCACATCGAATTGAATGGAATCCCGCTGACGGATGGAGCTGACTGCGAGGGACTGCGGCTGAATGAGCGTTATCCCTTTTGTGTAGACGGAAAACAGTGTTCCCTGGAATTTGTACAGTCGAAGCATGTTGCGTCCATTTATATTGAGACTGAAAGCGGCAATATGAATCGGATTCATAAGGACAAGGCAAACCGGGAGACGATTTCTGTGACTGCCTATACGCCTGACGGAAGGTTGGATTATTCCTCCGTGAACACGGATACCATCAAGGGGCGGGGAAATTCCACCTGGAAGAAGGATAAGAAGCCGTATAATATCATATGTTCAGAGCCCCAAAAATTATTGGGGATGGCGGAGGGAGAAAAATGGTGCCTGCTGGCCAACGCGGGTGATGCTACCAATCTGCGCAACTGGATCGTTTACGGTCTTGCGAATCAGGTGGGATTTCAGTGGAGCCCTGACACCGTATTTACCGACCTATATTTGAATGGAGAATATGCGGGGCTGTACCTGCTGGTTGAGGCGGTTACCATGGAGGAAAATCGGGTGAATCTTCCGGAAAACGGATATCTTTTCGATTTGGAGCACAGAGGACGGCTTAATTTTGAAGAGGATCATGTTTTTGTGACAGAATACGAGCAGGGAGCGGAAATAAAATATCCGGCCCCGATAAACAATGTCCAGGCGGCAAAGCTCTATCATTACGTTGATAGTATGGAGCGCGCGATTACGTCACCGGATGGAACTGATCCTGTTACCGGGGCGTCTTGGAGTGAGCTGATCGATTTGGACTCTTGGGTGAGAAGATACCTGGTCGATGAAATTTCTGAAAATTTTGACAGCTCCATCGTCAGCCAATATTTCAGCTTGGATTACGATGCGGATGGGATTCTCCGCTTATATGCCGGGCCGGTATGGGATTGTGATCTAACCTTGGCAAGCGAGGAAGTAAATGGGAACCCAAGATGCTTTTATGCTTCGCAGCCCTATATCAGAAGATTTGCGTCCCCGTGGTACTCGGCCTTGTGTGCCAAGAGAGAGTTCAGCGACCGGGTAGCGGAGCTTTACCAGAAGGAATTTCTTCCGGTTTTGGAGGAGTATCTCCAATGCGGCATTGCCCAAAAGGCGGATGAAATCTCCTGTGCCTCGGCCATGGACGATTTGCGCTGGCACGGCGATTCAGCTGATTCGAGAGATGATATTCTGGATGTAAGGGAGTTTCTTGCGGAACGGGTTGAGTTTTTGTCCAGCGCATGGGTAGATGGAACCGAGTATTGCAGCGTTCTGTTAGGCACCGAAATTGACTATGACAGCGGAACGGACATATATGAGTATCACGCTGTGGAGTATGGGACCAAATGGGAGGAAATTCCCACGCCAAAGCAGTTGCAATTAGGCGGTACTGTGTGGTATATTCAGGAGACGGGTGAAATTTTTGATCCAGGCGATCCAATCACGGCGGATCTGATCCTGACCGCTATAGGAGCTTGCAGCTGGACAATTTGCAGCGCACCGCGTATTCCAAGTTTTATTACTGCAGAAAGTTCCGGGCAGGCTGAAAGGAGAGGGTACGATGAATTTTTCAGACATATTTAAAAAATCCTTCTAGAGGGATACGCGGGCACGGATATTCGCGCGACTACGGCTGTTGTCTGTCTGCTGATTACCAGCGTTCTGGCGCTATACATCTTTTTTGTTTACCGAGTCGTGACCAGAAAAACATTTTATTCCAAAAATTTTAACACTTCGTTGGCAGTGGTCGCAGTGGTCACGGCGGCTATTATTTTAACAGTTCAGTCCAATATTGTGATATCCCTGGGCATGGTAGGCGCCCTGTCCATCGTCCGGTTCCGGACCGCAATTAAGGAGCCGATGGATCTGGCGTTTATGTTCTGGAGTATCAGCGTTGGTATAATCTGCGGGGCCGGGCTGGCGGAGATTGCCATCATTTTGTCGCTGACTATTACGGTGGGAATCCTGGTGCTGGACTATTTCCCTATTGCAAAAGCGCCCATGCTGCTGGTTATAAACTCCTCCGATTTGGATTTGGAGGAGAAAATTATAGATACCGTAAAACGTTATGCCAAATATTACAAGGTCAAATCCCGCAACATGACCCAGTCCGAGTTGGACATGGTGATTGAGACGAGATGTGACGATCAGAGCGCGTTGATCCGCAGTGTGATGGCCATTGACGGCGTCTTGTCAGCGTCTCTCCTGTCCCACGACGGGGAAGCGACCTTCTAAATGAACATTGCCTTGGCAGGATTTATGAAAATATCTTTTATTTTGCGAAATATTTATGCACTTTACCTATTCACTTTTCCCGGGCAAAGTGCTATGCTGAATACAGCTTTGAACAGAAAGGAAATCTCGACATGAGCAACATGAATCTCAATGCCGAATACCGCTACTTTAGCTTTACCTTTTTTGGGGTAAGGCTTGGTTCGGTTTGGCTTGAAGGTGTGCGCATGTGATTTCGGTTTTCTAAGACCGCTGATACATGATGGACCGCAGCCGGACCGGCTGCGGTTTTTTTGCTGCCGGTTTTGCCGCGGTTTAGTAGGAGGATGAGGACTGATTATGAATATTAGAGTTTTTCCCGCACTCTTGGAGGGGAGCGTCATCCCGCCTCCGAGCAAATCCCAGGCTCACCGGGCTCTCATGGCAGCTGCGCTGTCCGGGGGATTCAGTGTTTTGAAAAACTTGGCGCCATCTCAGGACATTCAGGCTACCACAGCCTGCCTTAGCGCCATGGGGAGCCGCTTTGTACCGATGGACAACGGAGATATCCAGGTCCACGGCTTAGGATATTCCATCCCTCAGCACAGGGAGCCTTGGCTGACGCAATTTAACTGCGGAGAAAGCGGATCGACTTTACGCTTTATGATCCCCGTGGCACTGTTTGTGCAGGGAGGGGGGCAGTTTGCCGGGCGGGGCCGACTGATGGAGCGGCCCCAGAAGCCCTACTTTGATATCTTCGATGAGAAGGGTGTTTTTTACGAGCAAAAGGATGGCGCCCTCACTGTGAAAGGCGAGCTGGCGCCGGGGGAGTACCGGCTTCCTGGTAACATATCCAGCCAATTTGTAACCGGCCTGCTCTATACGCTTCCCCTGCTGAAGGGGGGCAGCGAAATTGTCCTTACCTCGCAACTGGAGTCCAAGGGATACGTGGATATGACGCTGGAGATGCTGGGCCGGTTTGGCATCCGGATCGAGGTGCTGGAAGGCGGCTTCTCCATCCCTGGCGGGCAGAGGTATCGGCCCTGTGACCTCACGGTAGAGGCTGACTGGTCCCAGGCAGCGTTCTGGTACGCGGCCGCATTCCTGGGCAGCCGGGTGGAGGCCAGGGGTCTGGAAGGCGGAACCTGTCAGGGGGACGAGGTGATTGAGCGGCTGACAAGCTGGTTATCACAGCCTGGAGATATGGAGATCGATGTCTCCAACTGCCCCGACCTGGTTCCTGCTCTGGCGCTGATGGCTGCGGTTCGCTCCGGGACGGCGCGCCTGATCAACGCCGCCCGTCTGAGAATGAAGGAGAGCGACCGGCTGGCTTCGGTGACTCAGGTGCTCACCGCTTTGGGGGCTCAGGTGGAGGAGGGGCCGGACTTCCTGAAAATCACGGGCGTTTCGGAGCTGGCAGGGGGCGTGACGGTGGACTGCTGCAATGACCACCGGATCGCCATGATGGCCGCAGTTGCCGCCACGCGTTGTAAAGAGCCAGTCACCTTGCTGGGGGCGGAGTGCGTAAGAAAATCCTACCCCTATTTCTGGGACGATTACCGCAAGTTAGGAGGGAAATTCGATGTCCTCTGAGTTTGGAAAAATTTTAAAGGTGTCGGTCTTTGGCCAGTCCCATGGAACGGCCATTGGGGTGAACATAGACGGGCTGCCAGCCGGGGAGAAAATTGATCTGGAGGAGCTGCAGCGGTTCCTGGACCGCCGCCGTCCGGGAAAAAACGCCCTATCTACAGCCCGGAGCGAGGCGGACAAGCCCATATTCTTGTCTGGACTGATGGAAGATACCACCTGTGGCGCGCCGTTGTGTGCCATAATCGAGAACAGCGATCCCCATTCTAAGGACTATGGGGAGCTGGCCAGCAAGCCCCGTCCCGGACACGCCGATTACACCGCCTGGGTAAAGTGGAAGGGATATGCGGACATGCGGGGGGGCGGCCACTTCTCCGGGCGGCTGACGGCCCCTCTATGTATTGCCGGGGGGATTGCCAAACAGATTTTGGCCCGGCGGGGGATCTATGTGGGGGCGCATCTCCAGGTTGTAGGGGGACTCGCGGACCAGTCTTTTCCTCCGGCTCCCACTTTGGAGCTGTTCCGGGAGGTAGCGGAAAAGCCCTTCCCGGTGCTGAATGATCAGGCTGGGGAACAGATGCAGGCACTGATTCTGAGTGCGAAGGAGGGCCTGACCAGCGTGGGGGGCTCAGTAGAGTGTGTGGCCACCGGCGTTCCGGCCGGGCTGGGGGACCCGATGTTTGATGGGGTGGAGAACCGCCTGGCCGCTGCCCTCTTTGGGATTCCCGCCGTGAAAGGCGTGGAGTTTGGCATTGGCTTTGCCGCCTCCGCTGTGATGGCTTCTGACAGCAACGATCCGTTTGCGGTGCGAGACGGAAGCGTTTTCACAGAAACCAACCACGCTGGCGGGATTCTGGGGGGGATTACTACGGGAATGCCCATTGTTCTGAAGGTGGCCGTGAAACCGACACCGTCCATTGCCAGGGAGCAGCAAACCGTTAACCTCTCAAAAATGGAGAACGCCAAGCTGACCATTCACGGCCGGCACGACCCCTGCATTGCCCACCGGGCCGTTCCGGTGGTGGAGGCGGTGACAGCTGCCGTACTGTTAGACTTACTGTTGGAGGGAAATCATGGAACTTTCTGAGATTCGTACAAAGATTGATGCGGTTGACGACCAGCTCCTCGACCTGTTTTTAGAGCGCATGGCTCTGAGCGAGCAGGTGGCCGAGTATAAGAATGAGCGCCATCTGCCCATCCTGAACAAGCAGCGGGAACGAGATATTTTGGCCAGGGTTACGGAAAAGGCGGGGGAGAAGGAGCGCTATGTCTTTCATCTGTTTTCCACCCTGTTTGAATTGGGCCGTTCCCGTCAGGCGGAACTGATTTCCGCCCCCGCCAAAGTGACGCAGCGGGTTAAAACAGCCATGGCCTCCAGCCACGAGGTCTTTCCCCAGACGGGCACGGTGGCCTGTCAGGGGGTGGAAGGGGCAAACTCCCAGGTGGCCTGCGACCGCCTGCTGCCCAGGGGAAACATTGCCTATGTCAAGAGCTTTGAGGACGTAGCGGCCGCTGTGGAGTCCGGACGGTGCAGATTCGGCGTACTGCCCATTGAGAACAGCTCAAACGGCTCTGTCCGGAAGGTGTATCAGCTGCTTCAGGAGCATGATTTGTCCGTAGTCCGGGCCACCCGTCTGTGTATCCGTCATGAGCTGTTGGTTCTGCCCGGCGTGAAACAGGAGGAGGTCACTGAGATATACTCCCACGAGCAGGCGATTGGCCAGTGCTCCCGGTTCTTAAGCAGACTGGAGAACGTAAAGGTAATTCCCAGTGCCAACACCGCGATAGCCGCCCAGATGATTGCCGAGAGCGGGAACCGCCACGCCGCCGCGATTTCCTCCCATCCCTGTGCCGCGCTGTATGGGCTGGAGTGCATTAACGGCCATATCCAGAACAGCGACAACAACTATACCCGCTTCATCTGTGTGGCCAAGGAGCCGGCGATCTACGCTGGGGCCAATAAGATCAGCTTGACTCTGGCCTTCGAGAATAAGCCCGGCGCTCTTTACGATGTGCTGGCTAAGTTGGCCGCACTGGACGTTAACATGACTAAGCTGGAATCCTGTCCGGTCGTGGGGAGCGACTTTGAGTTTGTTTTTTTCCTGGAGCTGGAGGGAAGCGTCAAGGATGCCAGCGTGATGGCTATGTTGGAGGAAATGGAACGAAGCTGTGCTCAGTTTCAATTTTTGGGCAACTACGCGGAGGTGTAAATAAAATGGAAGAAAAAATTTACGGCCTATTGGGCCGCAAGCTGGGTCACAGCTGGTCTGTCCCCATTCATAAAGCCCTGGGCTGCAACGGTTACCGCCTGATTGAGCTGGAACCGGATGAGCTGGCTCCCTTCCTGGCCAAGAAGAACATCGGGGGACTGAATGTTACCATTCCCTACAAGCGGGACGTGATGGCCTGCTGTGATGTGATCGACGAGGGCGCTCAGTCCATCGGCAGTGTGAACACCCTGGTCCGGAAGCCAGACGGAAAACTGTACGGCTACAACACGGACATCAACGGATTCCTCTATATGGCCGCTCGGGCGGGCATCTCCTTTGATGGGAAAAAAGTGGTTGTGCTGGGCAGCGGAGGGGCTTCCCTTACCGCGCAGGCCGCAGCAAGGCAACGAGGCGCTCGGGAGGTGGTGGTGGTATCCCGTACCGGTTCAAACAACTACGGAAACCTGGAGCGCCACGATGACACAGATATTTTGGTGAACGCAACCCCCGTGGGCATGTGGCCTGACCTGGGCAGTCAGCCGATAGACCTGAAGCGTCTGCCAAATCTGGAGGCTGTGCTGGACCTGATCTACAACCCCACCCGTACTGACCTGCTGCTCCAGGCGGAGAAGATGGGGCTACGCCGGGCGGGCGGGCTATCTATGCTGGTGAACCAGGCGGTGGCTGCAGAGGAGCGGTTTTTTGAGCGTTCAATCCCCGAAAGCGAGACGGAGAGAATTTTGGACGATTTGCAGCGGGATCGGACCAATCTGGTCCTGGTGGGAATGCCCGGCTGCGGCAAGACCACTGTGGGCATGGAGCTGAGCCGCATTACCCGCCGGCCCTTCATAGACCTGGACGACGAGATTGCCCGCTTGGCGGGCAAGTCCATTCCGGAGATCTTCCGAAAACACGGTGAGCCAGCGTTCCGGGCGCTGGAACGCAAGGTGTTGGCCCAAGCCTGTGACAAAAATGGCCAGATTATTGCCACTGGCGGCGGCGCGGTGCTCCGGAAGGACAACCGTGTCGTCATGCGCCGGACGGGCCGGGTGTACTTTATACGCCGGGATTTAGATCAGCTGGCCGTCATTGGCCGCCCCCTGTCCGTGAAGGGTACCATGAAGGAGATGTACCACTTCCGTCTGCCTCTATATACGGAGGTTAGTGATATTTCTGTGGATAATAATGAATTGCCAGAGGAGACCGCTCGGAAAATTTGGGGGGATTTTTGCAAAAATTCCGGAAATGAATATCTAATCAGGCTGTAATTTGAATGACCAAATAAGTTATGAAAACCATATAAAAGGAGAGTATGAACCATGGGAAATATTCGTACTGTAAAGCTGCGCGGGCTAGAAATCGGGGCTGGGGTGCCTAAAATTATCGTACCAATTGTGGCCAAAACCGCGGAGGACATTTTGGAAAAAGCTCGGGAGATTTTGAACTGCACATTCGATTTTGTCGAGTGGCGTGTAGATTTTTATGAAGATGTGCTCAACACGCAAAAGGTTTTGTACACATTGAAGGCTTTGCGCGCTATTTTGGGTGAGAGGCCGATTCTGGTTACGGCTCGAACGAAAGAGGAGGGCGGCGCAGTGGATATCGACATGGATACTTATACTGTGCTGAACACGGCCGTTGCCCAGTCCGGTGACGCTGATATCATTGACGTGCAGATTTTCTCTGGCGACGAAGTGGTACGAAAAAATATCGATGCCATCCATAAGGCCGGCTGCAGGGTTGTCGGCTCCTACCACAGCTTTGATGGAACCCCAGGTAAGGATGAGCTGGTCAGCTGCATGAAAAAGGCACAAGATATGGGGGCTGACATCCCAAAAGTTGCTGTTATGCCCCGAAGCAGAGCTGATGTTATTGCGCTTCTGGACGCCACCCAGGAGATGCATACAAAGTATGCGGACCGGCCCATCATTACTATGAGCATGGGCAGCGGGGTTATCAGCCGCTTGTGCGGGGAATGCTTCGGTTCCGCTGCCACGTTTGGGATGATCGGTCAGGCGTCCGCCCCTGGCCAGATCCCGACAGAACAGCTGACGATTGTGTTGTCCATCCTTCATCAGGCTCTGTCTCCACAGAGCTGATTGGTACAGAGGATGCCTTCGATGTTAGACCCCTATGCCGCGTCAGACAGAAAACTCCGAAGCCATGCGGCTCCGGAGTTTTCTGTAATATCAACGCTTGATTCACGGCCGATGGATCTGGCTGCACGGTATGAAGTGGCCGCTATGGCATCCGGCAAATAAATATGGCGGTAAAAACAGCGAGGACAGTTTGTACCCGCTGTTTTTGACTTGTATTGTGCGGACGTGGAGCTTCTCTTATTTTTTTCGATGGATTTGCCGATATGTAATAAAAAGGACGCGGCCGGACGGAGGGAGGAGTTTAATATGGGAGAATTGGCGGTCCGCAGAGAAAACGGTTTTTCTGTGCCACGGTATCAAGGGGTGGGCAAGACGGAAAAGCAGCCCGAAAGCGGTCAAATTCAGGACATGCAGAGTACGGAGCGCACGGGAAAAACGGCGGGATTTACGGTCTCCGAGACGCTGAAGCAGATGATGGCCGGGGCCAGCCAGACGGAGGTCCAGACCCGGGAGAGCCGCAGGACGCTCCAAATGGGAGAGGCTGTACTGGATGAGATAAAGGATAGCCTGGACCGCTTGGCGGAGCTTGCCCGGCAGGCGGCTGAGGGGGAAGAACCCGACCGCGCTGCCCTTCAGAAGGAGCTGGAGCATCTGCGGGCGGGTATTGAGCGCATGATTGGCAGCGCAGTTTCCGGAGAGGTGAAGTTGTTTCTGGACGGTGGAATGGATGCTGCGGAGAGTATGGAGCTGCTAAAGGAGCTGCGGGAACTGGTAGAGCGGGCGCCGATGGACAGCGGCGCCTTGGACCGGCTGGTGGAGCTGCTGACAGATGGGAAATTTGCAAGCTTTGCGGATTTTCAGCTCCAGTATCCGGGTGACCCGGCGGAGGGACTCCAGGAGCTATTGCTTAAGCTGCTGACATCCAACAGTATGTCTCTTGTCCTGAACGATGCCTCCCTTTTGACCCTGCTGGATGGAATGGAGGGGCTGGAGCTGCTTATGGGGCTTTTGACTACCTCACAGAGTGCACAGGAACCCCCGGAGACGGCCACGCTTCAGGTGCCTCAGCCCGTGGAAGACAGGCCGGCTTCAGCGCCTGAAGCAGGAAGCGCGGCGGAGCCAGGCAGGACAGTAGAGGCGGGTAAAACGGCTACACCTGTGCCCGCAGGAGACGTGCAGGTCAAAACCTTTGGAACTGTGCAGGTGTCGGGACAGGACTTGACCGGGGTGTCCTTTCATGAGGCCACTGGAGAGCTGACCGTAAGCGGCAGCGAGGAGGTGACCATCCGAGGGACCGGGCAGGGGGCAATTTTGCTGACCGGTTCCGGAAAGGTGACGCTGCAAAATCTGACCTCCGCAGTCCTGATTATCGATAGCAGCGAGGCAAGCTTGTTTAGCCTGGGTGAAAATACGCTGCGCGGGCTTCAGATGAAGAAGGGGGCATCCCTTACGGTGGAGGGCAGCGGGCTGCTGCGGCTGGAACGCCTGGAGGCCGGGGAATCCAACACACTGCACCTGAGGAGCGGAGGGCTGGCGGTGGCGGAGCGGGAGGGGTCCGAACCCCTGACAGTCCCCATCCGCCTGGACGGCCCCGTGTCTCTGGCGGCGCAGGCAGTCAACATAAGGGATGCTTCTGGAAAAGCGGTTGAGCCCTTTGATGTGGTCTGGAAGACGCTGCTTCCCGGTTGGGGCGGGATCGAATCCATGGAAGTGGACGGCAGGCAGATGAAGCTGGCCCTGTTAAACGGCGATCCTGCCCGGCTGTGGCTGGACAAGGGAAATTCCTCGCATGGGTATACAATCCATACCCTGACAGTCTACGGAAAGGACCAGTCAGGCCGCCCCCGGACCCGATATGCTTATCTGCACTGGAACCCCAGCGCCGGGGCGTATGAGGAAGTTTCCATGTATCCCAACCCCTTTACCGTAACCGGCGGTGAGCCGGGGCGGGACTGGACGTATGAGGAAGGGACTCAGACCCTCGCTGTTTTGACCGGTCAGGTAACCGCTGTCTCTGGCGGCGCCGGTACAGACGCGAAGCAGGAGCCCTTCAGCGGAAGAATTGCTCTGGCTGGTGGGATTGGCGGAGTGGAGCTGAAGCTGGGCGGCGTGAGCTGCCGGGTGTCCTGGGGCAAAGCGTTTGACCTGGGGCGGGAGAACGATGTGACGCTGGTTCTCCAAAGCGGCTCCCACAACTTTTTTGAGAGCGGGCCGGGGTTCCCGGGCATATCCCTGGGGGAGGGCACCTCTCTGTGCGTCAACTGCGCCGACCCGGAGGGAGAGGGGGAGGTCCCCGGGACCCTGACGGCTACCGGAGGGGACGGCAGCACCGGGATCGGATGGGACAGCGCTGGAAAACGGGGGAGGGCCGGGCGTGTCCTGATCCGGGGCGGAGCCGGGCTTGGAATGGGGAAGGGCGGCTTCAAACAGTCGGTCACCGTTATTGGCGGAATGTCCGCGCCCCTGGAGGAAGACGGAAATATGGGTATTTCCCTGCAAATCGGGGAGGACACCGTAACGCTGCCACAAGTCCGCCTTTCCTCCAAAATGTTGCAATTGGATTTGCTGTCTGTGGAGACGCTGGAACGCGCACAGGCGGCCAGAGTGATTATCGACATGGACCGCCGCTGGGTCTCCCAACTCCAGGAGGCATACAGCGCACTGTACAGCCAGCTGGAACAGAGCTTCAGCAGCTTAGACGGCGTACAGCGGTATCTTAACGTGGCTGAGAGCCTGGTACGGGACAGTACTCAGGCTGGCACTTTGTTGGAGAATATGAGACAGACGCTTCTCCTCCGGCCGGAACAGGCGGTCCTTACGCACGGAAAACAGGCGGCAGGAGATGCGTGCCAGCTTCTCCAGTAGCGGAGTGTTATATCATTAGGGTGTAAAAAAGGGGCTGCCCCTATGGGCAGTCCCTTTTTTGTATCTAAACCTCTGCCTCCTGGGTCTGGGATTCGGAAGCAGGTTCCAACAGCTCCAACGCGCCGGTTTCCGTGAAGAGGCCATCGTCCTCGCTGTCAGCTTCATCCTCGTCCTCGTCCACGCTGAAGTCCAGGATGACCTCGCGCTCAGGGCGGCGGCGGGACTGGGTAATCAGGTTGCCTTCGTCATCAATAACGTCCTCCTGGCGGTATTGGGCCAGGCCGGAACCGGCGGGGATGAGCTTGCCGATGATGACGTTTTCTTTTAAGCCCAGCAGATGGTCCACCTTGCCCTTGATGGCAGCTTCGGTGAGGACCTTGGTGGTCTCCTGGAAGGAGGCGGCGGAGAGGAAGGACTCGGTGGCCAGAGAAGCCTTGGTAATGCCCATGAGCAGCCGGGTACAAGTGGGCAGAACCAGGTCTTGGCCCAATTCGTCCTTCTCACCGGCGGCGATTCGGGCTTTGACAGCCTCTTCGGCGTCCAGGAAATCCACCAGGTCAACGGTGGAACCAGACAGCAGATCGGAGCTGCCGGACTCCTCCACCCGCACCTTGCGCATCATCTGGCTGACAATGACCTCGATGTGCTTATCGTTGATGTCCACGCCCTGCTGACGGTAGGGCTTTTGCACTTCGCTGATCAGATAGTTGTGGCAGTCAGACAGGCCGCGGACGCGCAGCACATCGTGGGGGGACAGGACGCCCTCAGTGAGCTCCATACCCTTCTGTACCACGTCGCCCTCCTTCACCTTGATGCCGGCGGAATAAGGCAGGGCATAAGTGACCACCTCGCCGTCGTCGGCAGTAATGGTGACATTGCACATGACGTTGCGCTTGGTCTCCTCAATGGAGATACGGCCGGTAATCTCAGCCAGCTGGGCCATCTTCTTGGGCTTGCGGGCCTCGAACAGCTCTTCAACACGGGGAAGACCCTGGGTGATGTCGCCGCCGGCCACGCCGCCGGTGTGGAAGGTACGCATGGTCAGCTGCGTGCCGGGTTCGCCGATGGACTGAGCGGCGATGATGCCGACAGCCTCACCGGCGCCTACGGGCTCGCCGATGGCCAGGTTAATGCCGTAGCACTTGGCGCAAACGCCGCTGCGGGCGCGGCAGGTGAGGACGGAGCGAATCTTGACCTGGTACAAGCCATGGGCCTCCAGGATAGCGGCGTCGTCCTTGCGGAGCATGGTGTCCTTGGTGAACAGCACCTCGCCGGTGGCGGGGTCCAAAATGTCCTGGGTGGGATAGCGGCCGTGGACGCGTTCGGCAAAGGTTTCAATCACCTGGCCGTGCTCTTCGATTTCGCTGACCAGGATGCCGTCATGGGTGCCGCAGTCCTCCTCCCGGATAATGACCTGCTGGGATACGTCTACCAGGCGGCGGGTCAGGTAACCCGAGTCGGCGGTACGCAGGGCGGTATCGGCCATGCCCTTTCGGGCGCCCCTGGAGGAGATGAAGTATTCCAATACAGACAGGCCCTCGCGGAAGTTGGCCTTGATGGGAATCTCAATGGTACGGCCCGCAGTATCGGCCATCAAGCCGCGCATGCCGGCCAGCTGACGGATCTGGGCCATGGAGCCGCGGGCGCCGGAGTCGGCCATCATGAAGATGGGGTTGTACTGGTCCATGGAGGCCTGGAGGGCGTCGGTGACGTCCTTAGTGGTCTTCTCCCAGGCTTTGACTACCTCGCGGTAGCGCTCCTCGTTGGTCAGGTTGCCTCGGCGGTACTGCTTATCAATGCGGACAATCATCTTTTCCGTCTCATTAATCAGCTCGTACTTCTTGGAGGGGACCGTCATATCGGCGATGGCCACGGTGAGGGAACCAACGGTGGAGTAGTGGTAGCCCAAGTCCTTGATAGCGTCCAGCATACCGGCGGAGGTGGTAAAGCCGTGTTTGGTGATGCAGCGGTCGATGATCTTGCCCAGCTGCTTCTTGCCCACCACGAAGTTGACCTCCGGATCAAACATAGCCTCGGGGTCGGAGCGGTCTACGAAGCCCAGATCCTGGGGAATGGCCTCGTTGTAGATCAGGCGTCCCACGGTGGTTTTGACCAGCTTGTGGCGCATCTCGCCATTGATCTCCTTGTAGAGGCGGACCCGGATGGGGGTGTGGAGGGTGACAATCCCGGCATCATAGGCCAGCATAGCCTCGTCCACATCGGAAAAGGCGTGCTCCACATCGCCCTCGTCCCGGGTGTAGGTGAGGTAGTAGGCGCCCAGGATCATGTCCTGAGAGGGGATGGTGACCGGTCCGCCGTCCTGGGGGCGGAGCAGGTTGTTGGCGGACAGCATGAGGACACGGGCCTCGGTCTGGGCCTCGGCGGACAGGGGGACGTGGACGGCCATCTGGTCGC
>CANDCW010000005.1 GCA_947383275.1 uncultured Bacillota bacterium | reverse complement strand
TGTTCACCAGGTAGGCCTTGGCGCCGGACTTCTCCATCTTCTTCACCAGCTCCTCACCGTACTTGGTGGGGTGCAGCTCCAGGAAGGCCTGGCCGAAGCAGGCGGAGAAGGTGGGGGTGGGCTCGGTGATGCCCCGCTCGGTGCCGGCCAGCTTGGAGGTGAAGCCGGACAGGAAGTAGTACTGGGTCTGCTCCGGGGTCAGGATGGACACGGGGGGCAGCACGCCGAAAGCGTCGGCGGACAGGAAAATGACATTTTTGGCAGCGGGGCCGCGGGAGATGGGCCGCACGATTTTCTCGATGTGGTCGATGGGGTAGCTGACGCGGGTGTTCTCAGTGACAGACTTGTCGGCAAAGTCGATCTTGCCCTCGGCATCCACGGTGACGTTTTCCAGCAGGGCGTTGCGGCGGATGGCGTTGTAGATGTCGGGCTCAGCGTCCTTGTCCAGGTTGATGACCTTGGCGTAGCAGCCGCCCTCGAAGTTGAACACGCCGTTGTCGTCCCAGCCGTGCTCGTCATCGCCGATGAGCAGACGCTTGGGATCGGTGGACAGGGTGGTCTTGCCGGTGCCGGACAGGCCGAAGAAGATGGCGGTGTTCTCGCCGTTCATGTCGGTGTTGGCGGAGCAGTGCATGGAGGCGATGCCCTTCAGGGGCAGGTAGTAGTTCATCATGGAGAACATGCCCTTCTTCATCTCGCCGCCGTACCAGGTGTTGATGATGACCTGCTCACGGCTGGTGATGTTGAAGATGGCGGCGGTCTCGGAGTTCAGGCCCAGCTCCTTGTAGTTGGTCAGCTTGGCCTTGGAGGCGTTGTAGGAGATAAAGTCGGGCTTGAAGTTTTTCAGCTCCTCCTCAGTGGGCTGAATGAACATGTTCTTGACAAAGTGGGCCTGCCAGGCAACCTCCATGATGAAGCGGATGGCCATACGGGTGTCCTTGTTGGTGCCGCAAAATACATCCATCACATACAGCTTCTTGTTGGATAGCTCCTGAATGGCCAAGTCCTTGCAGGCTTTCCAGGCTTCCTGGGAGGCGGGCTTGTTGTCGTTCTTGAACTCGTCAGAGGTCCACCAGACGGTATCCTTGGAATTCTCGTCCATGACGATAAATTTGTCCTTGGGGGAACGGCCGGTGTAGATGCCGGTCATCACGTTGACGGCGCCCAACTCGGTCATCTGGCCCTTCTCGTAGCCCTCCAGGGCGGGGTCCATCTCGGCCTCAAAGAGCTGCTCAAAGCTGGGATTGTATACAACTTCCTTGATGCCGGTGATGCCGTACTTTTCCAGTCCATAAGTTTCCATGGTAAACTCCTCCTTAAAAATGGTAAAAGTGGGTATCCATTCCGATCGTGCCTTATTTTACCCCATTTGATAGAGATTGGCAAGAGAGAAGTGAGCAAAATGGACGGAATGGTCAAAAGGGTCAAACCAGGCGCCGCAGAGACTTGGACAGTTGGGCAAATTGGGGAATGGACAGCCGCTCTCCCCGGATATCGGCAGGCAGGCCGCAGGCTTGAATGGCCTTGGCAATGTCCTGCCTGGACAGACCGCCCAGATTGGCGGCCAGGCTGTTAGCCAAGGTCTTGCGCCGCAGGGCAAAGGCTGCTTTGACCACCCGGAAAAAGTGGCCGGGGTCGTCCACCTCTGCCGGGGCGGGGCGGGGGACCATCCGCACCACGGCGGAGGTCACCTTGGGGGCGGGGATGAAGCAGTTGGGGGGGACCTCAAAGAGGTATTCCGGGGTGGTATAATACTGGCAGTAGATGGAAAAAGCCCCATAATCCTTAGACCCTGGGGCAGCGCAGATCCGCAGGGCCACCTCACGCTGGATCATCACCGTGACGGCGGAAAAGCAGTTGGCCTCAAGGAGTGCGGTGATGGTAGGAGTGGTGATGTTGTAGGGCAGGTTGGCGCAGGCGATGGGATTCAGCCCCCCCAATTTTTCCCCGATCAGGGCGGGAATATCCGTCTTTAAAATGTCCCCGGGGACCACCTGCGTGTTGGGGCAGTCCCGGAGCGTCTCTGCCAGAATGGGCAGCAGGGCGCGGTCCAGCTCTACGGAGACGACTTTGTCTGCCCGCCCGGCCAGCTCCCGGGTCAGCGGCCCGATGCCCGGGCCGATTTCCAGCACGCCCGTCCCGGCTGCGGCCCCCGAGGCAGCGGCGATGTCCCGGGGAACCCAGTCCGCGACGAGGAAATTCTGCCCCATGGACTTGGAGAACCGGAAGCCGTGCCGGGCCAGCAGGGCCTTGATTTCATTCATATTGCACAGGTCCATAGTGTACTCCTTAACCGTTTATAAAATGCGGCGTCCCGGAGGGGACGCCGCCGTTTTTACAGAATATGCACCGACTCCGGGTCAAACACCAGGGAGCACTTCTCACCCACCTGGTAGATGCGCTTGTTTTTGGGGTTGTAGTCGGTGAGCTTGACCAGGGTGTCCCCCACCCTCACATGGTAGTTTTGGTAGGAGCCCATGAAGCAGGACAGGGTTACCTGGCAGGGCAGGCCGCCCTGGTCCTTCAGCGCGGCGGACTCAGGCCGCAGTACCACGGTATATTCGCTTCCCACGGTCATGCCCGCCTTGGCGGGGACCCGGGCGGGGTGTCCCTCCACCTTCAAAATGGCGTGGTCGCCGTCCATCTTTTCCAGCGTACCCCTGAGGAAGTTGGCCTCGCCGATGAAGTCAGCCACAAACTCGCTGTTGGGGTGGTAGTAGATGTCCTGGGGGGCACCCATCTGAGCCACCACGCCCTTGTTCATGATGATGATGTTGTCGCTGAGGGCCATGGCCTCGCTCTGGTCGTGGGTGACGTAGATGGCGGTGATGCCCACCTCCTGCTGGATGCGGCGGATCTCGGTGCGCATGGACACGCGGAGCTTGGCGTCCAGGTTGGACAGGGGCTCGTCAAAGAGCAGCACGGAGGGCTCAATCACCAGAGCCCGGGCCAGGGCCACCCGCTGCTGCTGCCCGCCGGAGAGCTGATTGGTCATGCGCCCCTCCATGCCGGTGAGTTCCACAAGATCCAGAATGCGCATGACCCGCTGGTGGATCTCGTCCTTGGGAACCTTGCGCAGCTTCAGGCCGTAGGCCACGTTGTCGAACACGTTGTAATGGGGGAGCAGGGCGTAGCTCTGAAAGACCATAGCGGTATCCCGTTTGTTGGGGGTAAGGGCGTTGATGGCCTGGTCGCCCAGATAGATCTCCCCTTCGTCGGGACTTTCAAAGCCGGCAATCATCCGCAGGGTGGTGGTTTTGCCGCAGCCCGAGGGGCCCAGCAGGGTGACAAAGGAGCCAGGCTCAATGGTCAGGGAGGTGTCCTTTACCGCGTAAAAGTCCTTGCCCGTCTTGGGGTCCTGATAGATTTTGGAGATATGGTCCAGACGGACCCCTTTTTTTGTTTTAGACATGGGTCAGCCCTCCTTGATTTTCTTGCTGGTGCCAAAGTACTTGATAAACAGGTTCATCAGAAGCACCGAGCCGTAGGTGATGAGGATCAGGATGGAGGCAAAGGCGCAGGCGATGCCATAGGAGCCCTTCTCCGCGAACTCGTTGATCTGCACGGTAATAAGCAGGAACTGGGGGGTCACCAGCAGGATGATGGCGGAGATGGCGGTGATGGACCGCACGAAGGCGGTTACCAGGCCGCTGAGGAAGGAGTCCTTAATGAGCGGGAGGGTGACGGTCATAAAGACCGTGAAGCTGTCCGCCCCCATGTCGTAGGCCGATTCCTCAATGGACTTGTCAATCTGCCGCAGGGCGGAGATGCCGCTGCGGGTGCCCGTGGGCAGGGAGCGCACCACAAAGACGATAATCAGAATGGCCGCGCTGCCGTACAGCCCCTGCAAAAATCCGGTGTGGAACAGACCGCCGGAGAAGCCGCGGATATAGCCCACGCCCAGCACCGTTCCGGGGACGGCCATGGCCAGCATAGACACCGCCTCGATAAAGCCCTTGGACTTAAAATTCCGCTTTACCACCAGGTAGGAGATAATCATGGACAGCAGGGCGGTAATGGGGGCGGCGAGGAGGGAGAGGACAAAGGAGTCCCGGAACGCCTTGAAGCCCTTGTAGCGGGTAAACACCAGCTTGAACCATTTTAGGGTGAAGGGAGTGAACTTGTAGCCCCAGGTGGGGAACAGGGCCCCGATGGGCACGCAGGCGTACATCAGAATAACAAAGAACGCGGCCAGGGAACACAAAATGGTGAGGGGAACGGTTACGCTCTTGTCCTCAATGAGCATCCGGCCCCGGGAGGCTTTGCCTGTGAGGGTGGCGGCAGTCTTGGCCTCCAGGTAGTACTTCTGCACGCCAAACATGACCAGGGTGATGCACAGCAGCACCACGGCCATCGCCGCCGCGCCCTGCTTGTCGTAGGCGCCGGTGATCTGAAGGTAGATGGTGGTGGCCAGGGTGTCGTAGGAACCGCCGATAATCATGGGGTTGGCGAAGTCGGCGATGGATTCAATGAAGGTGACGAGAAAGGCGTTGCCCAGCCCGGGGAGAAGAAGGGGAAAGGTCACCGTCATAAAAACCTTAGACCGGCTGGCGCCCATGTCCCGGGCAGCCTCCTCCAGAGAGGGGTCGATGTTCTTAAGCAGGCCCTTGAGCATCATGTAGCACACCGGAAAAAAAGTGAGCGTCTGTACAATGACGATGCCCCAGAAGCCGTAGACGTTGTTGTCATAGATGCCCAGCAGGAACTGGGTAATGAGCCCCGCGCTGCCGAAGAGCATAATCATGGACAGGGACAGCACAAAGGGAGGCGAAACCACCGGCAGCATGGACACTACCTTGAACAGGCCGCCTACCAGCCGGCCCAGCTTTACGTAAACCTCCACATAGGCGAAGAGCAGGCCAACTACGGTGGACAAGATCCCCACCAGGAAGCCCACCTTCAGTGTGTTTCCGATGGCCTTGGTAAAGGTGGGCATAGCCATGATGCGCTGGAAGGTTGTCAGGGTAAAGCCTTCCCCGCCGTAGAAGCTGTCCACCAGAAGGATTGCCAGGGGGTAGAGGATGAACAGGGTGAGAAAGGTGATGAGGACCACAATGGTGCCCACCATAACAGGGTCTGCCATCAGCTTTTTCCGGTCCAGGGCCGCGCTCTGGCTTTTTGCCATAGAGATTCCCTCCTTTAATTGGAATTTGGGCGTACATGGCCCGCCCAGGGGGGCGGGCCCCATAGGGAAATAGGACCCAACGTGGGGCCCGCCGCCCTCGGCGGGCCATACCGGGGCGGTGGAATAAAAACGGGGGACGGCGGTTTGCGCCGTCCCCCGCCAGCTGCGGTTATCAATTGGCTGCTTACTCCGTCTGGAAGCGGTCGTCAGCTGCGGCGCCCAGGGCGGTCATGACTTCTTCAATGTAAGTCTTGATGTTGTTTTTGGCGTCCTCAAAGTCGTAATCCATAACGTTGTTGGGGTCCAGGCCGAAATCGGCGGCCTGCTGGGGCTGCTCGGCGTTGTCCAGAACCAGGAATTGGTAGGAACCGTAGTCCTTGGCCTGATTTACGCAGTCGGGGGACAGGGCGTACTCAATCCACAGCTTGGCGGCGTTGGGGTGCTTGGCGCCTCTGAAGATGGCAGTAGCGCCGATCTCGAAGGAGGTGCCGCTGGAGGGGATAATCAGCTCGATGTTGTCGTAGCCGTTGTCTACGATCTGGGTGATGCCGTCATGCAGGAAGCCGATGCCGATTTTGCACTCGCCGGTGCCCACATTCTTGGAGGGGCCGGAGCCGGACTTGGTGTAAACCTGAATGTTTTTGTCCAGGTCGACCAGGTACTGGATGCCTTCGTCGTGGCCCTTCTTCTGGATCATGGTGTTGATAACCAGCTTGGCAGTGCCGGCGGTGTTGTAGTTGGACAGCCAGATGAGGCCCTTATACTCGGGCTTGAGCAGGTCGTCCCAGTCCTGAGGCGCTTCCAGGTTCAGACGCTCCAAGGCGTCCTTGTTCACCATAAAGCCCAAAATGCCCTTGTAGATGCCGTACCAGTTGCCGTCCTTGTCCTTGTACTGGTCGCCCATGAGGTGGGAGGCGTTCTGGGCCTGATAGGGCTCCAGCAGCCCCTCGGCGGCGGCCACATTGTAGGGGTCGGTAGTGCCGCCAAACCAGACGTCGGCGGAGGGGTTGCCGCTCTCTTCCTCAATCTTGGCCTGGACCTCGCCAGTGGACAGGCGCTGGAAGGTGGTCTTGATGCCGTAAAGCTCCTGGAACTTCTCGCAGGCAGCGGCCAGGTACTCTTCCTCGCAGGAGCCGTAGACCACCAGCTCGCCCTCGGCCTTGGCGGCGTCAATCAGGTCGGCCATGGGGTCGGCGGCGGGAGTGCTGGCAGCGGGGGGATTGCTTGCCGCAGGGGGATTACTGGCAGCGGGGGGATTGCTTGCCGCGCCTCCGCCTCCGCCGCAGGCGGCCAGGGACAGGACCATTGCCGAGGACAGCAGCGCAGATAAAAGTTTCTTCACGTTTCATTCCTCCATTTCTGAGTTTGCCCTGCAACGCAGGCGGCTGCCTCCATCGCTTGGGACCACCCTATTGTAGTGCTTTAGACAGAAAAAGTCAATATGCTGGAGAAAATTATTGAGTAAAAATAGCGTAAAGCCGCTGAAAAATTCCCCTAAAAAAAGTCATTATGCACAAAACACGTTCGCGACATTTGAGATAAAACCCGCGCCTTTTTCACAAAATTGCCAAAAACGGCGGATGATTACGCACAAAACGATCAAAAAAGGGCACGCCTAAGGCGTGCCCTTTCGCTGCGGATAACGGAGACCGCTTTGCCGGTTCTAGGTGCTGGTTGGAGTTTCGCCGCCGCTTGTGGTTCCTGCCGCCGGGGCCTCTGGGATCTTTGGGGCGGCCGGCAGGATGTCCTCCGCATCTGTGTCCGCCAGGGTATAGTAGATCTTGGGGACAGAGTAGTGGGACAGCCGCAGGCCGTCCTCCCTCCGGGGGACGTCCGTACCACCGGATGACGGGACGCTGGCCGGCTCCTCGCGCCGCCAGGTGACCGTGCCGTTTTCCACCTTCAGGCTGGGGCCGAATGTGCTGCCCCCGGTGATGCCCAGGGAGGCGCGCTCCTCCTCCCTGGCCTTCTGCTGTTCCTCATAGCGCCGCACGGCCAGGCTGTTTTGATGGGCGGAGAAGCCGTAATAGCCCCAGAAAACCGCCTCGCCGATGCCGGTTAAAATCAGAAGGGCCGTTAGAATCGGGAGGAGAATTTCCTTTTTCTCCTTTGGTTTTTCTGTTGCTTCAGACGGCTCGGCTGCTTCCGGGGAATCCTGCGGTTCCGAGGCGTCGGAGGCCGGCTGTTCTTCGCCAGCCGGATGTGCCTCAGCGGTCTCGGGCTGCTCCTCCGACAGCTCCTCCAGTTCCAATGCTTCTGCCATTTCAATCACCAACCTTCTGTCTCTGCGCGGCTTTGGGCATTCAAGGATATTTTAATATTATTATAGTATATGAATTCCGATAAGTCAATCCCGCTGTTGCCCGCGCTTGCGGGGCCGAAAGGCCGACGAGCGCTTTGGGGCTTGCTTTTTTCCAAAAGCATTATATAATAAAAGCATCCAAAATGAAGGAGGGTTTCCCATGAACCAAACCATTACCGCCCCGAAGGCTCCGGCTGCGGTCGGCCCCTACTGCCATGCCAAGCTGGCGGGCAACACCTTGTATACCTCTGGACAGCTGGGGCTGATTCCCGCTGCCGGCAAGCTGCCCGAGGGCGTGGAGGCCCAGGCGGCCCAGGCGCTGGACAATCTGGGCGCTGTGCTGGAGGCCGCCGGCATGGGCCTGACGGATGTGGTGAAAACTACCGTATTCCTGGCCGATATGAAGGACTTTTCCGCTGTCAACGCCGTCTACGCCAAATACTTCCCCGGTGAAGCGCCCGCGCGCTCCTGCGTTCAGGTGGCCGCCCTGCCCATGGGCGCCCTGTTCGAGATTGAGGCGGTAGCGGTCCGGTAAGCGCCAAAAGCCCGAGAGAATTTGGTTGTGCCTTTTTCGCTCTTGACTTTTCCGGGAAAACAGGGTATACTTGCGCTGGAACACGAGGTTGTTCCGGGGACAAAAGACAAGTGAATAGCCAGGGGGGCTGCCATATGCAGCTGAGATTAAGGTGTGATAGACCTTTGACCCTTTGAACCTGTTGGGTAATGCCAGCGTAGGGAGCAGCAGCAAAATCAGTGCATCCGAAATGGCGTGAGCTTGGCGGATGTCCTGATTTTATTTTTTTGGAGGAAAACAAGATGAAAGCAAACGTTGCAATCCAGATCCTGCCCGCCGCGCCCAATGACCAGGAGGTGGTCCGCATTGTGGACGAGGTCATCGGCTACATCAAGTCCACCGGCCTGAACTACTTTGTGGGCCCCAGCGAAACCAGCATTGAGGGCGAGGACCTCCATCAGTTGATTGATGTTGTGGAGCAGTGCATCCTCACAGCCAGTCAGGCGGGCAGCAGCAAGGTATCCGCTTACGTAAAGCTGACCTACAAGAGCGAGGGAAGCGTTTTGACCATCGATGAAAAAGTCACAAAGCATCACCAATAAGCTACCGGCGGCAGCGGCGCTGGCGCTGCTGCTTCTGGCGTGGCTGGCGGTGAGCGGGACGGGGTTGGTCCCGGCGTTCCTGCTGCCGCCGCCCGCTCAGGTGGTCCGGGCGCTGGTGGACGATGCGCCCATTCTGCTGTCCAATGCCCGGGTCACCCTGGTTGAAGCGGCCTGGGGGCTGGGCGCGGGGATTGGAGCGGCCCTGATCCTGTCCACCCTGATGCACCGCGCCCGCCCCCTTTACCGGGCCCTCTACCCGCTGCTGGTCATCACGCAGACCATTCCTACCGTTGCGATTGCGCCCTTGCTGGTACTGTGGATGGGCTTTGGCATGGCGCCCAAGGTGACGCTGGTGGCGCTGACTACCTTCTTCCCCGTTACGGTCAGCCTGCTGGAGGGCTATGCGAGCACGGATAAAGCCGCGGCCGCCCTCCTGCGCGCCATGGGGGCGGGCAGGTGGCAGATTTTCCGCCACCTGGAGTTTCCCTCCGCCCTGAGCCACTTTTTCTCCGGGCTGCGGGTCAGCGCCTCCTATGCGGTGGTAGGCGCGGTGATCTCGGAGTGGCTGGGCGGGTTTGAGGGCCTGGGCGTGTACATGACAAGGGTAAAAAAGGCATACGCCTTTGACAGGATGTTTGCCGTTATCATCGTCATCGTGGCGGTCAGCCTGGCGCTGATGGGCCTGGTGACCCTGCTGCGGCGGTTAGCCTGTCCCTGGGAAGCCTATGAGAAAATAGAAAGGAACGATTAACTGTGAAACCGTTAAAGCTTTTGCCGGCTGTTCTGGCGCTTGTTCTGGTGCTCACAGCCTGCGGGGGAGGGCGGCAGGAAGCGGAGAATGAGCTGTCCATCTGCCTGGAGTGGACGCCCAACACCAATCACACCGGGCTCTACGCCGCCCAGGCGCTGGGTTATTTTGAGGAGGCCGGACTGAAGGTCAGCATCATTCAGCCCCCGGAGGACGGGGCCTCCGCCCTCTGTGCCGCCGGGCAGACGGAGTTTGCTATCACGGCCCAGGACACCATGGCCGCAGCCCTGGCCCGCACCGAGCCTCTGAAGATTACGGCGGTGGCCGCCATTCTCCAGCACGATACCTCCGGAATCATCACCCGGGCCGGGGAGGGGATGGACCGCCCCAAGGGGCTGGAAGGCCATACCTACTCCACCTACAACGGCCTGATCGAACTTGCCATGATGAAACAGGTGGTAGAGGCCGATGGCGGTGACTTTTCCAGGGTAAACCTGGCCCCCTACGCCCTCAACGATGAAGCCGGCGCCCTGCGGGAGGGCATTACCGACGCCATCTGGATTTATTACGGCTGGGGCGGCATCTCTGCGGAGGCGGCCGGGCTGGACTTTGACTTTTTCTATTTTAAGGATATTGATCCGGTCTTCGATTTTTATACGCCGGTCATCATTGCCAACAACGACTTTCTGGCCGAACATCCGGACACAGCCAAGGCGTTTCTTTCCGCCGCGTCCCGGGGCTACGCCTACGCTATGGAACACCCTGAGGAGGCCGCGCGGCTACTGGTCGAGGGGGACAGCGCCCTCTCCGGCAGCGAGGAGCTGGTGGCTGCCAGCCAGAAGTGGATGGCGGAACAGTATCAGGCGGAGGCGGAGCAGTGGGGCTACATCGATCCCGCCCGCTGGAACGCTTTCTATCGGTGGCTGAACGAAAACGGCCTGGTGGAGCAGCCGATCCCGGAGAACGCCGGCTTCTCCAACGACTACCTGCCCCAATGAGCGGCGGCGCTGTGCTTCAGGCGGAGGGGGTTGCCAAGTCCTATGACGGGCGTGCCGTCATTCAGGATGTGTCCCTCACGCTGGGGCGGGGGGAGCTGGTGTGCCTGCTGGGCGTAAGCGGGGCGGGGAAAACCACCCTGTTCCACGTCCTGTCCGGGCTGGAGCGGCCGGACAGGGGGCGCGTCCTGCTGGAGGGGGAGGATATCACCGGGGTGCCGGGGAAGGTCAGCTATATGCTCCAGCGGGACCTGCTGCTGCCCCACAAAAAAATTGTGGATAATGTCTCCCTGCCTCTGGTGATCCGGGGGAAGCGGCCGGCGCAGGCCAGGGCGGAGGCGCTGCCCTATTTCCCTCAGTTTGGGTTAGAGGGAACCCAGGGGCAGTACCCCGCCCAGCTCTCCGGCGGGATGCGCCAGCGGGCGGCTCTGCTGCGGACCTTTTTAGGCTCACAGGGCGTTCTGCTGCTGGACGAACCCTTCTCTGCGCTGGACGCGTTGACCAAGCGGGAGCTGCACCGCTGGTATTTGGAGATGATGGCCCGGCTGGAACTGTCCACCCTGCTGGTTACCCACGACATTGACGAAGCAGTGCTGCTGTCGGACCGGGTTTGCATCCTGGCCGGGCAGCCGGGGCGGATTATCGCGGAAATATCCATTCGCTCCGAAAGGCCCCGGGAGATGGAATTTGCCCTGAGCGGTGCGTTTCTGGACTAT
The DNA here is from genome assembly GCA_947383275.1 of uncultured Bacillota bacterium. Classification (GTDB taxonomy): domain Bacteria; phylum Bacillota; class Clostridia; order Oscillospirales; family Oscillospiraceae; genus Lawsonibacter. Next base: position 50,049 of record CANDCW010000005.1, on the reverse strand, counting down.
AAAAAGGAAATCCTGACGCTGCTGGAGAAGTAGCGCCAAGCCCTGCGCGTAACGCGTAGCGCCCCCCTATGCAGGGCCGCATAGGGGGGCGTTTTTACCGGGCCGTTTAGATGCGCTTCCAGGTAGAAGGGGAGAACAGCACCAAGATTGGGAAAATTTCCAGGCGTCCGATTAGCATGCACAGGGACATGACGCCTTTAGACAGCTCAGAAAAGGCAGAAAAGTTGCCGCTGGGGCCGATGGCCTCCAGACCGGGGCCCACGTTGCTGACGCAGGTGAGGGCGGCGCTGAAGGAGACGGCGAAAGACTGGCCGTCCAGGGAGATAATAAGGGCAGCGGTAAAAATGGTAATCACATAGGCGCCCATGAAAACCAGCAGGGTGTGCAGGGTAGCCTCGTTCACCAGCTTGCCGTCCAGCTTGACCACCTCCACGCAGCGGGGGTGGGTAATGCGGTGGATCTCCCGGCGGATGGCCCGAAGGAGGAGGAGCACCCGGGAGCATTTCATTCCCCCGCCGGTGGACCCGGCGCTGGCCCCGCAGAACATGAGCAGGATAATAATCAGCTGGGAGAATTGGGGCCACAGGACAAAGTCCGCCGTGCCAAAGCCGGTAGTGGAGATAATGGAGGCCACCTGGAAGGAGGTGTAGCGCAGGCTCTCCAAGACGCCGGAGTATACCCCCAGGTTGACCAAGGTGAGCACAGCCGTGGCCGCGGCCACCACAAAGAGGAAGAAGCGCAGCTCATCGCTGGCCAAGGCGTCCCGCCACTTTTTGGTGAGCAGGAGGAAATAGACCGCAAAATTGATGGAAAACAGCAGCATGAATATTGTAATGATAACGTCGATGGAGACGCTGTCATAAGCCCCTACGCTGGCATTCCGGTTGGAGAAGCCGCCGGTGCCCGCTGTGGAGAAGGAGTGAATCAGGGCGTCGTATAAGGGCATGCCCGCAGCCTTCAGGCACACGGCCTCCAGGGCGGTGAGGGCAAAATACATGGAGTAGAGGATTTTGGAGGTCTGGGACTGCTTGGGTACCAGCTTGGAGAATACGGGCCCGGGCGTCTCGGCCTGAGTGAGGTAGTGGGAGCGGATGCCCAGCTTGGGCACAATGGCGGTAGCCAACACCAGCACGCCCATGCCGCCCAGCCAGTGGGTGAAAGCCCGCCAGAACAGGATGCCCTTAGGCAGGGCCTCAATGTCGGTGAGAATGGTGGAGCCGGTGGTGGTGAAGCCGGAGCAGGACTCAAAAATAGCGTCCATAGGGGTGGCAAACCAGCCTGAGAAGAGGAAGGGCAGAGCCCCCACCAGCCCGGTGAACATCCAGATCAGCGCCACCGCTGCGAAGCCCTCCCGAGTAAAAAACTGCTGCCGGGCAGGCAGGGCAGACAGGCCGAGGCCCACAGCGGCCACAATGGCAATGGCCAGCAGGAAGGGGGTTGGGTCCTCGCGGTACAGCAGGGCCACGGCCAGGGGGAGGACCAGGGCGGCTGCTTCCAGCAGCAGCACCCGTCCCACCAGCCTTAAAACCAGCCTTATGTTCATTTCGCGGCCCCTCCCGCAGTGAATTCAGAGGAATAGATGTCGTTGATGTCCAGCACACCGCCCCCGCGGGCAATGATGATGACCCGGTCGTCCTTCTGGAGGAAGGAGGGGCCCTGGGGAATGATAATGTCGTTTTTCCGGACAATGACGGCCAGAAGCACGCCGGGCCGCAGCTTCAGGTCCTTCAGGGGGACGCCCAGGTTCCGGGTGGAGGGGCCCACAGTAAACTCCATGGCCTCCGCTCCGCCGCCGGCGATGCGGTGGAGGGAGTTCATCACGCTGCCCTGGGAATTTTGCAGCCCTCGGACCACATGGACGATGTTGGAAGCGGTGACAAATTTGGGGGAGATGACGCTGTCCAGGCCCAGGGAGCGGACAATACCGGCGTAATTCTGCCGGTTGCACTTGGTAATAACCTTGCTGATTCCCTGCTGCATGGCGTACAAAGAGATGATGAGGTTGTCTTCGTCCCGGTCGGTGAGGGCCACAAAAGCGTCGCTGGCGGCCAGATTCTCCGACTCCAGCAGTTCAGAGTCGGTGCCGTCCCCGCAGATGACCACCACCCGGGGGAAGCGCTCGCTGATGAGGCGGCAGCGCTCCTCGTTTTGTTCGATGATCTTCAGGCGGATGTTCATCCGGTCCAGAATGGCGGCCAGGTACATGGAGATCTTTCCGCCCCCCACCAAAAAGACCTGTTTCACCTTGGGGGCGTACCGCCCCAGCTGGCGGAAGAACTGGTCCAGGCTGTCTGGACGGCCTACCATGTACAGCTTGTCTCCCGCCTTGGGCACAAAAGAACCGTTGGGAATGGAGACCTCGCCCCCGCGGTCCACGGCGCAGAACAGCAGCGACAGCTTTTTTACCTTGTCCGGCAGGGCGTAGAGGGGGGAATCAATCAGAAAATCGCCCGCCTGAAGGCGGAAGCCCATCAGCTCCACCTTGCCCCGGCAGAAGGTCTCGATATTGGCCGCGGAGGGAAAGCGGAGCAGGCGGGAAATTTCCACAGCGGTGGTGTTTTCCGGGTTGATGGCCATATCAATTTTCAAGTTCCGGCGCAGCTCGGCCAGGCTGTTGGTGTATTCCGGGTTGCGGATGCGGGCGATGGTATGCTTGGCGCCCAGGTCCTTTGCGGTGAGGCAGCACACCATGTTTACCTCATCGGCGTTGGTGGCGGCCACCAGCAGGTCGGCTGTGTCCACGCCGGCCTCCCGCAGGGTGGAGGCGGACACGCCGTTGCCTCGGACGGTCATGATGTCCAGCTGATCTCCAGCCCGGCGAAGGGCCTCCTCGTCGCTGTCCACCACGGTGATGTTGTGCTCCTCCTGCACCAGCTGCTCGGCAAGGGAGAACCCCACCTTGCCAACGCCTACGACGACAATATCCATGTGGTCAATGTCCTTTCATACGGTTCGAATGTTTCTTCCAGAATGTCGGGCTTATAGGGAAAGGCAAGGGCTCTGCCCTTGCCCCACATATTTGGATGAGCGGTTAAATTGTCCACTCCCCATGGACAACACCCACCAGATACCAGTGCTCGCCCTCCGGCAGAAATACCAGCTTGAGAGAGGTCCAGTCCAGGCCGTCGTTGACCGGATCGGCGCTGGGAAAGCTGAAATCTACAAAACGGCAGCCGGGATAGGCGTCCGGAAGGTTTTCCAGGGCATTGCCGCCGGTCATGATGCGGTCTATGCCGATTTGGGGGACCTGGGTGTAATCCCGGTCGTAGACATACCGCTCAAAGTACTGGGCAAAGGTCATCTGGATGGGATCGCCCCGGCCGTCCTCGAAGCCCCAGGTGTACACAGTTTCGTCCTGGGCCAGGTTCTTGATCTGGCTGGCGGTAAAGTTGAGGTCGCTGTCCAGGTCCACAGTGGAGTAGGGCGTAAACGTGACGCCCCGGTCAGGGTGGACATAAGCGGCCAAGGTAGCCCAGTCACCCTGCTGAAAGCAGCGGTTGACTGCGCAGGCGGAGCCCAGCAAGGGGAAATTGGCCTCCGGGACCAGAGGTTCAAGGGTGGCGGAGGCGGCAGCGGAGCTGTTGCCGTCAGGCTGGGAGACGCCGGGCAGGGGCGTAAAATTGCTTGGGGCGTTTACCAAGGCGGCAGGTTTTTCGCCGCAGCTCAGGCGGATGGGGAGCAGGATACCCACAAGCAGTCCGATAAGCAGAGATAAGATGCAGGGAAAAATTAAAAAACGTTTCAAGGTTGCGGCCTCCTTATGAGGGATACGGCGCGAGGCAATTCTGGTACTTTTATATTATAGGACGAAATAGGGGAAAGGTCAAGACATAAACAAAAAGAGCCTTGAAAAAGAGTCAATGTTATAGTAAAATAGCACATAGAATAATATGGATGAGGTTGTCTTTATGAACGAACAAACAAGGGAAAAGCAGTTTCATATCCAGTGCGCCCAAGGCGAGGTGGGAAACTATTGCATCCTCCCCGGCGACCCGGGCAGGTGCGGAGCCATTGCCGGCCACTTTGAAAACCCGGCGCACATCCGGACAAACCGGGAGTATGTCACCTACACCGGCACCCTGCTGGGGGAGAAGGTGAGCGTTGTTTCCACCGGAATTGGCGGGCCGTCTGCCGCCATCGCCATGGAGGAGCTGGCCAATCTGGGGGTGCATACCTTTGTCCGAGTTGGCACCTGCGGGGGGATCGACCTGTCTGTTCAAAGCGGCGACGTAGTGGTAGCCACCGGCGCCGTCCGCATGGAGGGGACCAGCCGGGAATATGCCCCCATCGAATGGCCTGCCGTCCCAGACTTTGCGGTGGCCTCCACGCTGGTAGAGGCGTGCAAAAGGCTGGGCTGCTCCTGGCATGCCGGGGTGGTCCAGTGTAAAGACTCCTTCTACGGGCAGCACTCCCCTGCCAGGATGCCCGTCAGCTACCAGCTGGAGAGTAAGTGGGAGGCGTGGAAACGGCTGGGGGTGCTGGCCTCTGAGATGGAGTCCGCTGCCCTCTTTGCCGTGGCGGCGTCCCGGAGGGTGCGGTGCGGGTCGGTGTTCCATGTCATCTGGAATCAGGAGCGGGAGTCTGCCGGCCTGGATCAGAGAGAGAGCCATAACACCGAGGCCGCCATATCTGTCGGAGTGGAGGCGCTGAAGCTGCTGATTGCCCAGGATAGGCGGCTCTGAAAGGGGTTGACTTTCCCTGGAGTCTTTGCTACAATAGGCAAACAGTTATAATTGAATCGTAAAGAGGCGTTCATAAGTTACCCCTGTGGTACGGCATTGCCGTATGGTAGCTTTTGAAGGCCTCTTTCTCTATACTTGCCAGATCAATTGGGAGGGATTGGAATGAAACATGATATGACCCAGGGCAGCATTGCCAAGGCGCTGACGGCGTTCACCGTGCCCCTGATCCTCAGCGGCGTGTTTCAGCAGCTGTTCAACTGGGTGGACGCTTTCATTGTGGGCAATGTGGAGGGGGAGCTGGCCCTGGCCGGAATCGGCGCGGTTACATCTACCTACAGCATGTTTGTCATGGTCATAGTGGGCTTCACCTCCGGGCTGTCGGTTTTGGCCGCCCAGCGGTTTGGGATGGGCCGGACGGAGGAACTCAAATATATTCTGGCTTTGTTCAGCCTGATCCTCGGAGGCATTTTCCTGGCAGTTTGCGGTTTGGGCACGGTGTTTGTGGAGGAGATCCTGGTTTTGCTGGATACGCCCAAGGATATTTTCCAAAATGCGGAGAACTACCTGCGGATTATGTTTGCAGGTATCCCGTTTTTGGCGGTCTACAACACCTGCTGCGCCGTCCTCCGGGGGCTGGGGGACAGCCGGGCCCCGTTCAGCTCGGTGCTGGTGTGTTCGGTCATCAACGTGGCTCTGGATTTGGTCTTTGTGGCACAGCTGCGGCAGGGGACTGCGGGCGCGGCCATTGCCACAGTGCTGTCTCAGATTGCCATGACCGTCTATGTGGTGTGCTACGCGGTGCGCCGGTATCCCATGCTGCGGATCGCTTCCCTCCGGGAATTGCTCCTTCGCAGGACCCTCGGGGAGGGGGCGCGCTTCGGGCTGCCGCCGGCCATCCAGTCCGGAACCACTTCCTTTGGAAACATCCTCCTCCAGCGGTTCATGAACGGCTTTGGCGACCAGACAGTAGCCGCTATCACCACAGCCTACCGGGTGGACACTGTGCTGCTGCTACCCATCATCAACTTCGGTTCCGGCGTAGCTACCATGGTGGCGCAGAATGCCGGGGCGGGCCAGCCGGAGCGGGCCAGGCAGGCACTGAAAACCGGGGCGGGGATGATCGCGGGGGTCTCCCTTCTGCTGACGTTTTTGATTGTGCTGGCCGGGGAGCGCCTGATTGCCATGTTTGGGCTAACTCCGGAGTCGGTCCGGATCGGGCAGGCATTTTTTGTCCGAATCGGCAGCTTCTACGTGGTCTACGGCCTGGCCATGGCGGTACGGGGCTATTTGGAGGGCCTGGGGGACATGGTATTTTCCGGAATGGTGGGCATTGCCGCGCTGCTGGTGCGCATCGCGGCCTCTTATGCCCTTGCGGGGCTGTTTGGTAGAATGGTAATCGCCTATGCGGAGGCAATTTCCTGGCTGGTTTTGCTGGGGCTGTATCTGCTGCGCTGCTGGTGGAGAAGCCGCCTCGGTCCGGACCGGTGAGCCGGGCGGTGCGAAATTTGCCCGGTGGCGCCGTCCGGCGGAAAAACGTCAAAATTTTTGCGCAAAAACATTGACATTTAGAGGATAACCCGCTATAGTGTATCTCGCTATCCGTGAAAGCCGGCCACCGTACCAGCCGTCCCCCCTGGACGGCCGGTACGCCCGGTGAATAAATCGAGGGAGCTGACAAGGTAAAACAGAAAGAAATGGGGGAGGATACATGTCCAAGGAGTTGATTCGTCTGGCCGGCTGCGTCATGACGTTCGACGATGAGGTTGTGCTCGACAAAATCAATTTAAGCATCAGGGATAAGGAATTCCTCACACTGCTCGGACCCAGCGGGTGCGGCAAGACCACTACGCTCAGAATCATCGGTGGTTTTCAGACGCCTACCGCTGGAGATGTTTTGTTCGACGGAGTGAGGATTAATGCTGTCCCGCCGCATAAACGCGCCATCAATACGGTGTTCCAGAAGTACGCCCTGTTCCCGCACTTGAACGTGTATGAGAACATCGCCTTCGGCCTGCGCATACCAAAGGCGGACGCGTCGGGAAAGAAGGTCAAGCTGCCCGAGGAGGAGATCGACCGGCGGGTTTTGGAGATGCTGGAAATCGTCAACCTGAAGGGCTTTGGAAAGCGGAGGATTACGCAGCTCTCTGGCGGACAGCAGCAGCGTGTGGCCATTGCCAGGGCGCTGGTCAACCGGCCCAAGGTGCTGCTGCTGGACGAGCCCCTGGGGGCGCTGGACTTAAAGCTCCGCAAGGACATGCAGAATGAGCTTAAGCGGATCCAGAAGGCCATGGAGATTACGTTCGTCTATGTCACCCACGACCAGGAGGAGGCCCTGGCCATGTCCGACACGGTGGTGGTTATGGACAGCGGCCGTATCCAGCAGATCGGAACTCCCGAGGACATCTACAACGAACCCCGGAATGCTTTTGTGGCGGACTTTATTGGGGAATCCAACATTATTGACGGCGTTATGCGCTCCGACGGCGTGGTAGAAATTTTCAACCGCCGTTTCCAGTGCCTGGACGGCGGGTTTGAGAAGGACGAGCCGGTGGACGTGGTCATCCGCCCCGAGGATGTGGACATCGTCCCTGAGGAGCAGGGCCAGCTGAGGGGTACTGTTACCTCCGTCACCTTCAAAGGGATGCAGTACGACATTATTGTGGACTTCTACGGGTTTAAGTGGCTGATTCAAACCACCGACCTGTCCCCTGTGGGCAGCCGCATCGGTATCAAAATTGATCCGGACGGCATCCACGTCATGAAAAAAAGCGGGTACTCCGGGATGTTTGGGGACTACTCCTCCTATTCCGAGGAGTATGAGGAGATCAGCGGCGCGGGCCGTGAGGAGGACGGGGATGAAGAATAAGCTGTCCCGGTTTGCCGTCCCCTACGTGGTCTGGATGGCGCTGATGGTGGTCATTCCCATCTTCATCATGGTGGTATATGCCTTTACCACTGCGGAATTTGAGGGCACCATGGATAATTTCTCCGAGATGGGGACATATGCCTCCGTGTTTTTGCGATCCTTCCGGCTGGCCATCATTGCCACGCTGGTGTGCCTGCTGATCGGCTATCCGGTGGCCTACTGGATGGCCCATGAGGGCCCCGCTTTCCAGCGGGTGGCCATGGCCCTGATTATGCTCCCCATGTGGATGAATTTTCTGCTGCGTACCTACTCCTGGATGTCGATTTTGGAGAACAACGGCCTGCTCAACCAGTTTTTCCGGGCAGTGGGCCTGCTGGATGCGCTGGGGGTAGATTACATCCCCATGATCGGCACGCCTGGGGCGGTGGTGCTGGGGATGGTGTACAACTATCTGCCCTTTATGATCCTGCCCATCTATTCGGTCATCGTCAAGCTGGACGGCAGCCTCCTGGAGGCCGCCCGCGACCTGGGGGCCGACAATCCCGGGGTGTTCCGCAAGGTGATCCTGCCCCTGTCCCTGCCCGGGGTGTTGTCCGGAGTGACCATGGTGTTTGTCCCCTCGGTGTCCACCTTTGCCATTTCCCGCCTGCTGGGCGGCGGCAACCAGATTATGCTGGGCGACCTGATTGAACAGCAGTTTCTGGGAGGGGCTTATGACCCCCACCTGGGCGCGGCGATCTCCATGGTGATGATGGTGATCGTGGTGGTGTGCATGGTGGTGATGAACCGCTTCGGCGAAGGTGAGGAGGAGGCGGTTATGCTGTGAGAAAACAAAGCCGCGCCGGAAGCCGACTGATAATTGGGCTGATGTTTCTGTTCCTCTATGCGCCCATTTTGCTGCTGGTGGTCTTTTCCTTCAACGCCGGGGATTCCAGCGCCGTGTGGAAGGGGTTTTCCCTCCACTGGTATGGCAGGCTGTTTCAGAACCGGCTGATTATGGAGAGCGTCTACACCACCCTGCTGGTCTCCCTGCTGGCTACCGCCATCGCCACCGTGGCGGGGACCTTCGCCGCCATCGGCCTATATAGTCTGGGCCGGAAAAAACGGGAGGCACTGCTTACCATTAATAACATCCCCATGGTCAACGCGGATATCGTCACCGGCGTCAGCTTGTGCCTGTTCTTTGTGGCCTTTTTCCAGGGCTGGGGGGCCTTTGCTGGGTGGCTCAATTCCGTCCAGAGCGTGGTGGAGCTGCCCGAGCGGCTGGTGCTGGGCTTTACCACCCTGCTGCTGGCCCATGTGGCCTTTAACATCCCCTACGTTATCCTCAATGTGGCCCCCAAGCTGCGCCAGATGGACCGCAACCTGATGGATGCGGCCCAGGACCTGGGCTGTACCTGGATGCAGGCATTCTGGAAGGTCATGCTGCCGGAGATCAAGCCGGGTATTGTGTCCGGGGCGCTCATTGCGTTCACCATGTCCATTGACGACTTCATTATATCCTATTTCACTGCCGGGTCGTCCAGCTCCACCCTGGCGATGGCCATCTATGGAATGACAAAAAAACGGGTCACCCCGGAGGTCAACGCGGTGTCCACCCTGCTGTTTTTGTCGGTGCTGGTGCTGCTGGTGCTGTCCAACATTAAGGAAGTCCGTGCGGAGGCCAGGGAGCGCGTGGGTGCGGCCCGGAAGGCCTCTGCCTTGGAGCGGCTGAATCAGAAGGTGTCAGAACCCCGCTTCAAGTGGGTGCGCCGGGGGACGGCGGCAGCGCTGGCCTGCGCCTTTGTAGTGCTTACAGCCTTTCTCAGCTACGCCACCGGCTCCCGGCCCGTGGTCAACGTGTGCAGCTGGGGGGAGTATATCGATGAGGACCTGATCGGCCAGTTTGAAGAGGCCACGGGAATCCGGGTGAATTACCAGACCGCTGAGAGCAACGAGGCGCTGTATTCGCTGCTGAAGAGCGGCGGTGCGGACTACGATGTGGTGGTGCCTTCCGACTATATGATCGGCCGCCTCATCAGCGAGGACATGCTGGAGAAGCTGGACTACAGCCAGATTCCAAACGTTTCCCTGATTGATGACCGCTTCAAGAACTTGTCCTACGACCCGGCCAATGAATACACGGTCCCCTACGCCTGGGGCACGCTGGGCATTATCTACAACACCGCCATGGTGGACGAGGAAATTACCAGCTGGAGCGCCCTCTACGATGACAAGTACGCTGGAAACGTCCTGCTGATCAACAACTCCCGGGACGCCTTAGGCGAGGCCCTGCTGTACCTGGGATACTCCGTCAACACAACCAATGAGGCGGAGATCCGGGAGGCCTATGGCCTGGTGGCTGACGCCAGCCGCCGCGGGGTATTTCAAGGGCGGGTCATGGACGAGGTGCTTCAAAAGATGGAGGGTGGAAACGCCGCCATTGCCACCTACTATGCCGGGGATTATATTTCCATGCTGGAAAACAACGAGGACCTGGCTTTTGTGATCCCCGAGGAGGGCTCCAACTGGTTTGTGGACGCCATGTGTATGCTAAAGGGGGCGCCCCACCAGCGGGAGGCCCATATGTGGATCAACTTTATCGCTTCTACAGAGGCGAACCTTGCAAATATGCACTATATTGGCTACGCTTCTCCCAACCGGGAGGCTCTGGAGGGGTATCCGGACTACTACCGGGAGCAGGAGGGCGAAGAGCTGGACCCGGAGCTGTACGAAATCATGGCTGCGCAGCCCGAGACCCTGGCGCGCTGTGAGGCTTACCGCAACCTGCCCGCCGATACCTTGAATGTCTACAAAAGCCTCTGGACTCAGCTGGGCATAGAATAGGAGTCTGCAAACAGAAAAAAGCAATAAAAGCCGGCCCCGCCTTTCCATCAAAGGCGGGGCCGGCTGTTGAGCGGGGAGGAAGGATGTGCTTAGAACTCCAGATTCTTGCCGTCCTTGTCGAAGAGGTGGCAGACGTTGCCGCTGAAGGTCAGGTTCAGCTTGTCGCCGGCGTGGTAGGAGTCGATGCGCTCCCCATCGGCGTTCATGGTAGGCACGATGACCACCACGTCCTTGCCATTGGCGTTGGCGTGGAAGTGGACCTCAGAGCCCATCAGCTCGGATACGTCGATGGTGGCGGAGAGGGTGTTGCCGGGCTGCTTGGCCAGCACCATGTGGCTGGGACGCACACCCAGGGTGATGTCCTGCGCAGCCACCTTGTGCGCGGCCAGGTTCTTCTGCTTCTCGTCAGAGAGCACGACCTTGCAGTTCTCCACGGCCACGGCGTACTTGCCGCCCTCGTTGACCAATTTGGCGTTGAAGTAGTTCATCTGAGGCATGCCGATGAAGCCGGACACGAACAGATTGGCGGGGTGGTCGAAGACCTCCTGGGGGGTGCCGATCTGCTGGATGAAGCCGTCCTTCATAATCACAATGCGATCGCCCAAGGTCATAGCCTCGGTCTGGTCGTGAGTGACGTAGATGAAGGTGGTGTTGATCTTCTGGCGCAGCTTGATAATCTCGGCACGCATCTGGTTGCGCAGCTTAGCGTCCAGGTTGGACAGGGGTTCGTCCATCAGCAGCACCTTGGGCTCACGGACGATGGCGCGGCCAATGGCCACGCGCTGCCGCTGGCCGCCGGACAGCGCCTTGGGCTTGCGGTCCAGATACTGGGTGATGTCCAGGATCTCGGCGGCCTCCTTGACCCGGCGGTCGATCTCATCCTTGTCCATCTTGCGCAGCTTCAGGGGGAAAGCCATGTTCTCATACACCGTCATGTGGGGATACAGAGCGTAGCTCTGGAACACCATGGCGATGTCCCGGTTCTTGGGCTCCACATCGTTGACAAGCTTGCCGTCGATGTACAGCTCGCCGCCGGAGATCTCCTCCAGGCCGGCCACCATGCGCAGGGTGGTGGACTTGCCGCAGCCGGAAGGGCCAACCAGCACGATGAATTCCTTGTCGGCGATGTCCAGGTTGAAGGACTGGACAGCGATGACGCCCTGCTCCGTGACCTGCAGGTTAGTCTTCTTCTCGGGCTCGCCCTTTTTCTTCTTGGCCTTCTTCTGGTCTCCGCTGTGGGGGTAGATCTTCTGGATGTTCTTCAGGTTCAAAGTTGCCATAATGGTTCGGCTTTGATGGAGCGGCCTCCGCCTGCGCCACCTCGCCCTGGAGCAGCGTAGTCCCCAGGGGCTTTACGACAGGTCTCCACACTGCCGTACCGCAAGCCGCAGCGGTTTGTTTCCTCCTTTTGTTTTGGTGCCGGCAGTTATATGGGACCTTTGACGCGCCTGGGCCCTGTCCGGATCAGTTCCCGGTTTGCCCGAGGTCCGAGATGGAGTAACTGCACAGCCCTTGGATTGTATTTGGAAAAGCGGATGAGGCCGCTTTTTCCAACGAAGGGATTGGGTCAGACGGACACCGTCTGGCCTTTGAAAATAATTGCCCGGATGGACAAGTCCGTCTCATCCAGCAGAACGATGCTGGCCTCTTTGCCCACATCCAGGCTCCCGGCCCGGTTGTCGATGCCGATGGACTGGGCGGGGTTGTAGGTGCAGGCGCGGACCGCGTCCGCCACCGGGATGCCAAAGGCAACGGCCTGGCGCAGGCAGCCCATCAGGCTGGTAACCGATCCGGCCAGGGTCTCCGGGTGGCCCAGGATGGTGGCCCGGTTGCCGTGGACCTCGATCATCTGCCCGCCGAAGGGGTACTCCCCGTCGGGCATGCCGGTGGCCCGGAGGGAGTCGGAGATGATAATCATCCGCTCCCTGCCGAACAGGCCAAAGGTGAGACGCACCACAGACGGGTGGATGTGGATGCCGTCGCAGATCAGTTCAGGCTTCACGCAGGGCGACTCATAGGCCGCACCAATGACGCCGGGGTCTCGATGGGCCAGGGGGGGCATGGCGTTGTATAAGTGGGTGGCGTGGTCGGCCCCCGCGTCAAAAGCGGCTTTGGCGGCTTCATAGTTTGCCACGGTATGGCCGACGGAGACATGGATGCCCATTTCGGCAGCTGCCTTGACAAATTCCACCGCTCCAGGCTGCTCCGGAGCCAGGGTGACCAGTTTGACACACCCTTCCGCAGCCTCCTGAAGGCGCCTGAGCATAGCCGCGTCGGGGTCGTGGAGATAGTCGCCGTTTTGCGCGCCCTTTTTTGCCATACACAGGAAGGGGCCTTCCAGGTGGGCTCCCACCACCTCCGCTCCGCCGGTGTTTTGGCGGCGGTGGGCGGCGGTGTTTTTGCAGATGGCCGTCAGCTGGTCTTCGGGGAGGGTCATGCCGGCGGGACAAATATAGGTGACGCCCTGGGACAGCTCGTAGTCGGCCATTTTTTGCAGGCCGTCGGGGGTGGCGTCGCTGAAATCCTCTCCCACGCAGCCGTGAAAGTGGACGTCTACCAGGCCGGGGATGACGTAGCAGCCGTCAGCGTTCAAAATGGCGCCATCTCCGCTGGCCCCGGAAATCAATGCGCCGTCTGTATATAGGTCCCGCGCTGAAAAACCGTGTTCCAGGTCAAAGATCTGGCCACCGGTAATTCTCATACGGCCACCCCGGCGGCAGCCACCTTGCTCAGGGCGGCTTCATCGGCTACCAGAACCACGTCGGGGTGGAGCTGGAGGATGGAGCCGGGGCAGTGGGGATCGATGGGCCCGCAGACAGTGTTATACACAGCTTCAGACTTTTCCTCGCCGCTGGCGATGAGAAGGATCTTTTTTGCGGCCATGATGGGGCCGATGCCCATGGTGAACGCCTGCTTGGGCACATCGTCCCGGGTGGCGAAGAAACGGGCGTTGGCATCGATGGTGCGCTCAGTCAGGTCCACTACGTGGGTGGGCTTGACAAAGACCCCGCCGGGCTCATTGAAGCCAATATGGCCGTTGTGGCCCACGCCCAGCAGCTGGAGGTCAATTCCGCCTAGGGAACGGATATAGGCGTCGTACTGTGCGCACTCGGCGGCAGGATCGGCGGACAGGCCGTCAGGCACCCGGGTATTGGCGGGCACGATGTCCACATGGTCGAAGAGCTGCTTCTGCATGAAATAACGGTAGCCCTGGTCATGGTCGGGGGACAGGCCCTTATACTCGTCCAGGTTTACGGTGCGGACCTGCTGAAAGCTCAGCACACCGGCCTTGTTCCACTCGATCAGCTGTTGGTACATACCGATGGGGGTGGAGCCGGTAGCCAGGCCCAGAACGCAGTCGGGACGATGGATGATTTCGGCGGCCATCACTTGGGCGGCCCGGCGGCTCATGGCCTCGTAGTCTTTTTCGCGATAGATTCTCATGATGCATGACTCCTTTTTATTTTAATATAGTTTGGAGGGTTTTGCAAGCCCTGATTCAGAGGAAATCAGCCCTTCACGCCGCCCGCCGTCAGGCCTGCCACCAGGTGCTTTTCAATGCATAGGAACAGGATCACAACGGGGATGGTGGCAAAGAGGGAGGTGGCAAAGAGGTACTGCCACTGGATAAAGTTGTAACCGTAGAACACGTTCACGCCTACGGTGATGGGCTTGAGCAGATCGTCCTGAATGAGGGTGAGGGCGATGGTGTATTCATTCCAGGCGTTGATGAACACGAAGATCAGTGTGGTGACGATGCCGGGGGCGGACACGGGCAGCAGCACCCGCAGCAGGGCCTGGACGGTACCGCAGCCGTCGATTTTAGCGGCCTGCTCCATCTCGGCGGAGATGCCCAGAAAGGTGCCCCTCAGCAGCCAGATGGCGAATGCCTGGTTGAAAGCGGCGTTAAGCAGAATCAGGCCCAACAGGCTGTTGGTCAGGTGCATGGAGGTCATCAGATTATAAATGCCCACCAGCAGTACCACCGGGGAGAACATCTGGCTCATAATGACCGAGCCCAGGAAGAAGCCTTTGCCCCTGAAACGCATACGGGCCATGGCGTATGCGGCGGGAATACCGCACAGAATGGCTACCAGCGTAGCGCCTCCGGCTACTATGAGGGAGTTGAGAAAATACTTAAAGACCGGGGCCGCTTTCCAGGCGTTGGTAAAGTTGGACCACTGCCAGGTCAGGGGGAAAATGGTCATGTTTGCGGAATACATCTCCGCGTCGGTCTTTGCCGCCGTGGTAAACATGACAAAATAGGGGTATATGATGACGATGCAGACCACGAAGACAAAGAGATAGAGGAGTGTTGTCTGCCAAGGCTTTCTTTTTTTCATCCGTTCTCCTCCTCTCCCCGCAGCGAGAGCACCATATAGATTCCCGCGCAAATAGACAGGATGATAAAGCCGATGACCGACACGGCGGCGGCCTGCCCGGACCGGCCGCTGGTGAAGGACAGCTTATACAAGTAGGTTACCAGCGTATGGGTCTTGTCCGCCGGGTCGCCCTTGGAAATGGTCCAGATAATGGGGAAGGAGTTGAACACATAGATAATGTTGAGCACGGTGGACACGGTCAGGCTGGACTTGAGCAAGGGGAGCGTGACCTGGAACAGCTTGGTCCAGAAGCCCGCGCCGTCCACGTCTGCGGCCTCATAAAAGGTGGTGTCGACGCTCTGCAGGCCGGACAGGACGCAGAAGGTCACAAAGGGGACGGTGACAAAGATGCCCACCCAGCACTCCCAGGCGAAGAAGGCGGCGGGGGTGGCGGTCCAGTTGATAAAGTGGTCAAGCAGGCCCAGCTTGGTCAGGATCACGTTGAGGGAGCCATAATCGGCGCTGATGATGTACTTCCAGACCACGGCTTGAATAATCAGGGAGGTGGCCCAGGGGAAGATCACCAGGGCGCGCACCAGCTTGCGGCCCCGGAATTTTTGATTAAGCACCATGGCCAGCACAAAACCGATCAGGGTGGAGAAGCCCACTACCACAATGGTCCACACGATGGTATTCCACAAGGTGGTCCGGAAGGTGGCCGAGGTGAGGATTTCCTTGTAGTTGTCAAGCCCGTTGAAGCCTTTGACGCGGCCCGCGCGGCTGATCTCCGACACGGAGAGCCGAAACACAGTAATAATGGGCAGGATAATCATAACACACATTAGGACGATGCTGGGGGCCATCCAGATATAGGGCTCCACCAGCCGAAGCCCCTGCTTGGTACTGCGGGCGGCGGGTCGGGCTGCTTGTTCTTGTTTCATATGTCTCCTCCTTGTTTCTGTAGGAGTACGATAAAGCGAAGGGGCCGGACCAAGATCCGGCCCCTCAAAGGTTTACCTCAGGAGCAAATTAGCCGGCGATCTTTGCCTGGAGGGCGTCCAGGGTGGCCTGGGCGTCCGCGCCCTGGCAGATCTGCTGCTCGGCCTCAATAACGCCCTGCTTCACGTCGATCCACTCGGAACGGCTGGAGGGATAAAAGTTACAGCTGAGCAGGATGTTGGAGAAGTTGGCGAAGTACTCGCTGTCGCCGGGGGCGCCGGTGCCGCCCACGGAGAACTTGGCGGCGTCCTTGGCCAGCAGCGCGGAGGAGTCGGTAGTAACAGGCAGGAAGCCCTCGTACACCATGTACTCGGAGTAGCGCTCGGTGTCGTAGAAGAAGTCGAAGAACTTGGTTACGGCATCCAGGCGGGCGGCCTCGTCCTTGTTGTTGCTGGCGGTAACGGAGCTGTCAAATACCATCAGGCGGTCGCACACGCCCATGGATACGGGCTTGCCGGTCTGGCTGGGCAGGTCGGCGATCACATAGTTCTCCACGGGGGAGTCGGCGGTCATCATGTTGCAGGCGCCGATCATCATGGCCTGGGAGCCGGCGTTAAAGGCGTCCTGGAGGGGATAGCGGGTGTCGGTGTAGGGGTTGGCGTTGGTGTAGCCGTTGTCAATGAGGGTCTTGATGTAGTTCATGGCCTCTACGTTGGCGGCGCTGTTCAGGGCCCAGTCGCCCTTCTCGTCCACAAAGCCGCCGCCGTTATTCCAGGTGTAGTAGGCGAAAGCGGCCTGACCCTCGTCGCTGGAGATGTCCAGGCCCCAGGGCACGATGCTGCCGCCGAACTTTTCCTTGACAGCGGCGCAGGCAGCGTCCACCTCGGCCCAGGTGGTGGGAGGAGCGGTGATACCGGCCTCGTTGAGCAGGTCCATGTTGCAGAACATGGCGCGGCAGGAGGCCAGGATGGGCAGGGCCCACACGGTGCCGTCCAGCTCATTGGCGGTCCAGAAGCTGGGGATGAGCTTGGACTTCACGCTGTCGGAGGTGTACTCCTCGGCGGGGACCAGCAGGTCGTCGGCCACATAGTCGGCGAAGGTATCAATGTTCAGAATGTCGGGGGCCTGGTTGGTGCCGATGCGGGTGGTGACCACGGTGTAGATGTCGTTCCAGGAGACGATTTCCACATTCAGGTCGATGTTGTCATAGGTCTTTTCGAAGTCCTCCACAAAGGTGGGCCACCAGTCCTGGGTGTAGTTGCCGTACTGGGAAATGATGACGTTCAGGGTGACCTTGTCGCCGCCGTTGGAGGGGGCGGGAGTGCTGGCGGCAGGGGGATTGCTGCCAGCGGGCTTGTTGGAGGAGGCTCCGCCGCCGCAGGCGGCGAGGGACAACGTCATAGCGGTGGCAAGTAAGGCTGCAAGAATTTTCTTCATTTTCATTCTCCTTCTTTGTTAGTTTCGACTGACTAAAATAAGGCGCATAGAAATAATTCACAAATGCGGCCTTGTAAATCTAATTATACTTGTTCATTGTGCAAAGCAATAGAGCGAAACGTACGACTTATAGAAAAATCGTACGAACTCATGAAAGCTCGTACGATTTTCGCATAAAATCCTGCAAAATGATGGATGCTACTCCGCTCCCCGGCTGCGCGCTTTCTTTCGGAAAGCGCTGGGAGTGATGCCGGTCATGGACCGGAAAACCTTGGAGAAATAATTGTAGTCGCTGATGCCAACCTCCTCCGCCACAGCGGAGATGGGCATATTGCTCTGGAGCAGCAGCCGTTTGGCGGCGTTGATGCGCCGCTGGGCAATGAGATAGGACAGCGTCTCGCCCCCGGACAGCTCCTTGGCCAGGGCGCACAGCTTGGTGCGCCCGATGTGCAGCTGCTTGGAGATGGAGGCCAGGGACAGCTTGTCCATGTAGTGCTGGTCTAGGAACAGCTCCAGCTTCTGGGCGTCCGTCTGCTCAGTGGTGAGGATCATGCCCTTCAGGCGGATGTAGGCGGACAGGGCCTCCAGGGTCTCAACGTAGGCCTGGATTTCCTGCTGGGTGTATTGACGGAACTGGTAAAATGCGTCTTTCAGGGCGTCGGGGCCGTCGGGCCACCAGTCCAGTAGGGCGCGGGTGTGCTCCCACTGTTCCTCTATGGGGGAGTCGTCCAGATAACAGCCCACGGCCAGATAGGCCACCGGGTTCTTTTTGTCGTAGAGGGGCATGACCGCCTCACAAATGCCCGCATGGCAGCGGTAGAACTGGAAGCCCCGCTCCTCCGTGTAGTGGCGAATCTTGCACTGGTCGCAGGCGATGCAGCGCTCATGGCCCTCGGGAAGGTCGTTGATGGCCCGGCAGAAGGGCGGATGGCCCCGGAACAGATTGATATCTCGCCCCTCCGGGTCCAGAATGTTGGCGGGTACGCCGGTGAGGATTTTCAGGTTGGCAATCAGTTTGCGCAGCTGTTCTTCATCAAAGAGAATGTTCATTTCAGATATTTTCCTGCGATAGCTTCCAGCTCCGCCCAGTGGGCCTCCATATCGGCCACCAGCTTGAACTGGGTGCGGCAGCGGTCCAGATTGTGTGTTTCCCGGGCAATATGGAAGTAGTGGTCCCCCTCCAGGTAGTCGGTGAGGAAACGGATTCCGCATTCCAGGGTCATCAGTTTGGCGCCCCAGGGCAGATAGGCGATCTCCGCTTCGGTGAGGGAGCCGCCGGTCCCTTCCAGGAAGGCATCGGTGTAGGCGGCAAAGAGGCTCACGTCCAGATTGACCTTGGACAGGTCGGTTTCATCTTCGGCGGAATGGTTGGCCCCGAAGCGGATGGAGTCGCCAAAGTCGTAGAGCACCAGGCCGGGCATGACAGTGTCCAGGTCTATGATGCAGATGCCCTCGCCGGTTTTGCTGTCCATGAGGACGTTGTTCAGCTTGGTGTCGTTGTGGGTGACCCGCAGGGGGAGCTTGCCTGCCCGCATGGCGTCCAGGGCCACGGAGCAGTCAGATGTGCGGGCCAGGACAAAGTCGATCTCAGGCTGGCACTGCGCTGCCCGGCCCAGCCTGTCGGCTTGGACGGCGGCTTTGAATTTGGCCAGGCGGTCCTCGGTATCATGGAAGCGGGGGATGGTCTCATAGAGGGTGCCGGCGGGGTAGTCCTTCAACAGCTGCTGGAACCTGCCGAAGGCCCGCCCGGAGGCGGCGAAGAGCTCCGGGGTGTCGGCGGCCTGGTGGCAGACGGTTCCCTCCACAAAGGGGTACAGCCGCCAGGCCCCGCCCTGGCTATCGGTGTAAAACGGCTGGCCGTTTTTGGGGCGGATGACTTCCATGGCTTCCCGGCTTCGGTCCCCTCCCTTGTCCTTGATCTGTCTGCCCAGATATTCGGTGACATTGATAATGTTTTCCATCAGCTGGTCGGGCCTTTTAAAGGCAGCGGCGCTCATGCGCTGGAGGATAAACCGGCGGCAGCAGTGGTCCTCAGGCTGAGTGTGGACCACAAAGGTATCGTTGATGTGCCCCTGCCCGTACCGGATGGCGCCAACCACGGGCGCGCCGAAATCAAAGACGCTCAAAACCTCCTGAAGGGTCTGTTCAGCCGGAACCATTACTCCACCTCCCACAGCCGGTCGGGGTAGAGCCCGGAGGCGGTCTTTTCGGCGATGGCGGCTACCACGGCGGGCTTGTCCTCCCGGTAGGTGACGCCGTACCACTTGTCCTCGCTGCGCAGCACTTTTACCCGGGCCTTGCCCTCGTTGATGAGCTGGCTGACCACGGTGGGCAGGAAGTACTCCCCCTTTTCAGGATTCTCTGCCAGGGTTTTGTCTAAAAAGGCGGGGAAGCGGGCCAGTGCCTCCTCCAAAAAGCTGCGGGTAAAGCCCCACATGTTCATAGACACAATGGTATTCTCATCCAGCTCGGTCCAGGTGGCGCCATCGTCCTCGGTGTACCGGGGGGGATTGCCCTTCTCAATTTTAGTGCGCTCGGTGACCTGGGTGAGGTAATGGTCCGCCGTCTCCTCGCAGACTCCTCGGGCCACAGTGCCATTTTCCGTGACGGTATTTTTCAGCAGGTAGCCTACCATCACATACTCGTAGACGTCCCCGTCCTCATGGGCGGAGAGATAGTTGTAGATTTCCCGGTAAGCCTCCGGGCCGTAGTAGTCGTCGGCGTTGATAACGGCAAAGGGGCCGTGGATGACCTTCCGTGCCGCCAGGGCGGCGTGGGCGGTTCCCCAGGGCTTGGTGCGGCAGGCGGGGACCGTGTAGCCGTCGGGCAGGTCCTCTTTGAGCTGATAGGCATACTTCACGTCCATCACCTGGGACACCCGGTTGCCGATGGCCTCCTTAAAGTCGGCCTCGATCTCGGGCTTGATGACGAAGATTACCGTCTCAAAGCCCGCCCGGCGGGCGTCATAAATGGAGTAGTCGATGATGAGCTGGCCGTGATTGCCCACGGGATCCAGCTGCTTCAGGCCGCCATACCGGCTGCCCATGCCGGCGGCCATGATGACTAGAACAGGCTTGTTCACGGTTTGTAATCCTCCTTACCCTTTATAACCGTTTGGATTTTCCGATTGCCACTTCCAAGAAGAGGCGCACATCTCCTCAATGCCCAGCTGAGCCTCCCAGCCCAGCTCGTCCCGGGCCTTGGCGGGGTCGGCGTAACAGGCGGCGATGTCGCCCGGGCGGCGGGGGTCGATGACGTAGGGCAGTTCATGGCCGCAGGCTTTCTCATAGGCGTGGACCACATCCAGCACCGAGTAGCCGTTGCCGGTACCCAGGTTGCAGACGAACAGGCCGCAGTTGGTGCTCAGCTTTTTCAGCGCGGCCACATGGCCCTTGGCCAGATCCACCACATGGATATAGTCCCGCACGCCGGTGCCGTCGGGGGTATTATAGTCGTTGCCGTAGATGTGGACCTTCTCCAGCTGGCCCACCGCCACCTTGGCGATGTAGGGGACCAAATTGTTGGGAATGCCGTTGGGGTCCTCGCCAATCAGGCCGCTCTCATGGGCGCCGATGGGATTGAAGTAACGCAGCAGGGCCACGTTCAGGGTGGGATCGGCGGCGCAGATGTCTATGAGCATCTTCTCCTGGAACAGCTTGGAGGTGCCATAGGGGTTGGTGGTGCCTCCGGTGGGGAAGTCCTCCCGGATGGGCACAGTGGCGGGGTCTCCGTACACGGTGGCGGAGGAGGAGAACACGAAGCTGCGCACTCCGTGGCGGCGCATGGCCTGGAGCAGGTAGAGCGTGCTGATTAGGTTGTTGGAATAGTACTCCAGGGGCTTGGCCACACTCTCGCCCACGGCCTTCAGCCCGGCAAAGTGGATGACCGCGTCGATGTCAGGGTACTTGGCAAAGAGGGCCTCCACCTCATCCTCGTTGCACAGCTCGGTTTTGATAAAGGGAATCCCCTTTCCCGTAATTTTTGCCACCCGGCGGAGGGACTCCTCACTGGAGTTGTACAAGTTATCCGCCACGACAATGTCGTAGCCCGCTTCGATGAGTTCCACGCAGGTGTGGCTGCCGATGTAGCCGGCGCCGCCGCAGACAAGAATAGACATGAAAACCACTCCTTATATTTATGATGCAGTATCCCTGCTCCCTATTGTAGCGCGTCAGAGAAAAAAAGGAAAGAGACGATTTTACCAATAATCTGGAATATCGTTCGACGTTTTGACAATTTTTATAGTGAGGCGGGAAATAAGTGCGGACCGTGCTGGCAAAATTTTGTCTATTCCCACATTTGTTCGTTGCTTTTTTGTGCATTCTATATTATACTCGAACTGCAAAGCAAAATATGAAAAAGGGTAAGGAGTTCGTTATGGACGCGAAAAAACATCGATTTTCCAGTAGCTGGGGCTTTGTGCTCTCGGCGGTGGGTTCCGCTGTAGGAATGGCCAATGTGTGGGGCTTCCCGGCTAAAATGGGAGGCAACGGCGGCGGGGCATTCCTGCTGGCCTACCTGTTTTTTATCCTGCTGTTCGGCACAGTGGGCCTGTCTGCGGAGTATGCCGTGGGCAGGCGGGCCCACACCGGAACCCTGGGATCCTACCAGATGGCCTGGGCCAGCCGGAGAAAAGACTTGGGGGTCGCCGGAGCCGCCTTGGGGTGGCTGCCCTTGGCCGGGTCTATGTGCATCGCTCTGGGCTACGCCGTTATCATCGCCTATGTGCTCAAGGCGTTTGCCGCCTCGGCGTTCGGCTTCCTGATGACCGCCGACACCGCTGTGTGGTTTGAGGGCTTTTCCCTCCACGACTATTCCGTGGTCCCCTTCCACGTGATCGTGGTGGTGGGGACGCTCCTGACCCTTCTGCTGGGCGCCCGGAGCATTGAGCGGACCAACAAAGTGATGATGCCCCTGTTTTTTCTGATTTTTTTGGTTTTGGCCATCCGGGTGGCCTTTCTCCCCGGCGCTGTCGAGGGCTACAAGTATATGTTTACCCCCCGGTGGACCGATCTCCTGAACCCTATGGTGTGGATCTGGGCCATGGGACAGGCGTTTTTCTCCCTGTCCATCACGGGCAGCGGCATGATTGTCTACGGAGCCTATCTTTCCCCTGAGGAGGACGTGGTTTCCCTGGCTAAGCAGACCGCCCTCTTTGACACCATCGCGGCCCTGGTGGCCGCACTGGTTATCATCCCCGCCTGCTTTGCCTACGGGCTGGACGTGGGGGCCGGGCCCTCGCTGCTCTTTGTCACCCTGCCGCGGATCTTGCAGGATATCCCCTTGGGACGGCTCTTCGCCGTCATCCTATACACAGCCATGGTATTCGCTGGGGTCAGTTCCCTCCAGAATATGTTTGAGGCGGTGGGAGAATCCCTCCTCCACCGTTTTCCCAAGCTGAATCGGAAAGCTATGCTGGCCCTGCTGTGTGTGATCTGCCTGGGAATCGGCTTGAACATGGAGCCCATTTTCAAGTGGGGGCCCTGGATGGACATCGTGTCCATCTATATCATCCCCATTGGAGCCACCCTGGGGGCGCTGTCCTGGTTCTGGATTATGAAGCGGGACGAGCTGATGGAGGAGATCAACCGGGGCGCGAAGCGGCCTTCGGGCAGGGTGTGGTACGGCCTGGGACGGTATCTGTATGTCCCCTGTGCCATCATTCTGTGTTGTGTGGCGCTGATTCTGAAGGTAGCATTTTAATGAGGAGGCGGACCTATGACATATGAGCTGAAAAAGGGGGGGCTGCAAGCCGCAGCCCAGACAAAGGGCGGGGAGCTGGTATCCCTGCGGGACGCAGACGGCCTGGAGTATATCTGGGGAGGAGACCCGGCCTTTTGGTCGGGACAAAACCCGATCCTGTTTCCCATTGTGGGGTCGCTGAAGGACGGCAGGGTGGACATCGGCGGAAAGAGCTGTGAGATGGGCCGCCACGGGTTTGCCCGGGGATCGGAGTTTACGCTGCTGGAGCAGGGGGAGGACTTCGTTACGCTGGAACTGCGGGAGAATGAGGATACCCTGAAATGCTATCCCTTCCCGTTCTCCCTGCGGGTGACCCACCGGCTGCTGAACAGCGGCTTTTCCACCAGCTTTACCGTGAAAAATACCGGCGGCGCTCCCATGCCCTTCTGCATCGGGGCGCACACCGCTATCCGGTGCCCCCTCCGGGAGGGGGAGCGGTTCGAGGACTACGAACTCCTCTTTGAGGAGCCTGAGCACGCGGACAGCCATCTGCTCAGCCCGGAGGGGACCATTCTCCATAACGGCCGCAGGCTCATGCTGGATGAAAGCAGCAGACTCGCTTTGAGCTATACCCCTTTCGCCGAGATGGATACCATTATCTTCAGTATGCTCCGCTCCGGGCATGTCTCCCTGGTCCACGGCGAAAGCGGGAGGGGAGTCAGGCTGGATTTCCACGAGTTTCCCATGGTGGCGTTCTGGACCAAGCCGGGAGCGCCGTACCTGTGTCTGGAGCCCTGGCAGGGCTGCGCTGCCTACGACAATGAGAGCGGGGCCTTTCAGGACAAGCCCTTCTGCACCATTCTGGCGCCCGGAAAGGAAAAGTGCTTGACATATGCCTTTTATATTCTATAGACGGGCAATCATGCGGCAAAAATCCCGCCTCATCCCTTTGAATGAGACGGGATTTTTGTAAAGGAAAATAACTTTACTGTACGTGGGCGTGGTTGTTGATGTGGTTGGCGCAGTAGCAGTAGTAGCCGTTGCACTTGGAGCAGTAGCGGAACTCCATGTTGGGGTCGTCCTGGTCGGTAACGCCGCAGACGGCGCATTTGTGCAGGTAGCCCCGCCGCTCCCGCAGATCCTTCTGGGCCTTTTTGAAGTTGATGGTCTGGGCCGACCGCTGGTGCCGGACCCTTGTACCACCCCGGTGGATGGCCTCCATCAGGTCGTCCCAGAAGAAAATGAAGTAGTTGAAAATGGCGATAATGGGCAGCAGGGCCATGGCAAACATCCCATAGGACAGATAGGCCAGGATCT
This sequence comes from uncultured Bacillota bacterium, assembly GCA_947383275.1. Taxonomy (GTDB): domain Bacteria; phylum Bacillota; class Clostridia; order Oscillospirales; family Oscillospiraceae; genus Lawsonibacter. The sequence continues at coordinate 25,978 of CANDCW010000005.1, read as the reverse complement.
GATAGACAAACAGGGCGGCATCCAGCAGGGCCAGCCATTTGATGCGGATGGGAATGAAAAATGCGGCCAGCACCTGCAAATCGGGGTAGAGGGTGGCGTAGGCGAAGAACATGGCCAGGTGGAGGTACTGCATATCGGCGGTGACGGCGGCCTGATACATGGGATTGATGAAAGGCAAAAGCAGGCCCACAAGAATGTTCAGGAGCACGCCCAGGCCGTAGTAGATGGTGAAGCGGGCGGAGCCCCAGGCGTTCTCCAGCCGTGAGCCCATGAAGTAGAAAAAGACGGTGGACAAAATGAAATTCAGCGGGCTGAAGCTCATGGGAACAAAGATAAACGTGACCAGCCGCCAGACCTGGCCCCGGAAAATATAGGCGGGGACAAAGGTCAAAAAGGCGGTGGAGACGCCGTGGGTGAACAAATCCAGCATAAAGACAAGCAGATTGCCCCCCACGATGTAACGGATCAGGCCCTCTACACTCAAATTGGGGTGGTTGTAGCTGAAACGGGACAGCCAGCGGGAAAGGGTTCTCATGAGCGAACCTCCTTCTGGATAAATTCATAACTTCCATTCTAACCGTTTTTTGGAGAAAAGTCTACGTCCAAAGTGTAAACAAATTTTATTTGGGCGCCCCACTTTTCTTCCTGAAAAAAATATGATAAGATGAGGACGACACCAATTTTCCAATACAGAAAGGATATTGAATCGGGAGGAATACTATGAGTATCGTCAAAGATATGTCTCTGGCCCCCTCGGGGCACCAAAAAATCCAGTGGGTGCGGGACTTCATGCCCGCCCTCAGCGGCATTGAGGAACGCTTCCGCCGGGAGAAGCCCTTCGCCGGGCTGACCATCGCCGTGTCCGTCCATCTGGAGGCCAAGACCGCCAATCTGGGGCTGGTCCTCCGGGAGGGAGGGGCCGAGGTCCACCTCACCGGCTGTAACCCCCTGTCCACCCAGGATGATGTGGCTGCGGCTGTAGCCGATTCCGGCGTGGACACTTACGGCGTCTACGGGGTAAACATGGAGGAGTACGAAAATCTGCTGGTGGAAACCCTGAAGTGCCGCCCCCACCTCATTGTAGACGATGGCGGCGACCTGATTAACCTGCTGGGCGGCAAGTGCGCCCAGTACGGCGAACGGCTCATTGGCGGCTGTGAGGAGACCACCACCGGCATCCACCGCCTCTACGCCCGGGAGCGGGAGGGTATCCTGCCCTGCCCCATGATGGCGGTGAACGACGCCAAGGCCAAGCATTACTACGACAACAAGTACGGCACGGGCCAGTCCACCTGGGACGCCATCATGCACACCACCAACCTGATCGTGGCGGGGAAGACCGTTGTGGTGGCAGGCTACGGCTGGTGCGGCAAGGGCATTGCCATGCGGGCCAAGGGCATGGGGGCCAACGTGGTAGTCACTGAGGTGGACCCCTTCAAGGCCTTGGACGCCACAATGGAGAACTTCCGGGTCATGTCTATGGATGAGGCGGCGAAGATCGGAGACATATTCGTCACCGCCACCGGCTGCAAGGACGTGATTGTGAAGCGGCACTTTGATAGGATGAAGAACAATGCCGTCCTGTGCAACTCCGGCCACTTCGACTGCGAGGTGGATGTAGCCGCCCTGCGCTCTATGGCAGCGGAGACCCTCCCGCGCCGCCAGAATATCGAGGGCTTCCGCCTGCCGGACGGCCGTATCCTCAATGTGTTGGCCGAGGGCCGTCTGGTCAACCTGGCCGGAGGAAACGGGCACCCGGCGGAGATTATGGACATGTCCTTCGCCGTGCAGGCCCTGTCTCTGGAGTGGCTGGCCAAGCACCGGGAGGGCCTGGAGAAGAAGGTCTATATTGTCCCCGATGAGATTGACGATCAGATCGCCCGGGTGAAGCTGGCCGCTATGGGGTTGTCCATCGACACCTTAACCGAGGACCAGAAAGCCTATTTAGCGGGGTGGGAAGCCTGAGCCATGCATGACGAATTAACCAAAACTGATATAAAAAAGATGCGGGAGGAGCTGGACTACCGGCGCATCACCCTCCGGCCCAAGCTGCTGGAGGAGGTGAAGGTGGCCCGGGGTTTTGGCGACCTGAGCGAGAATTTTGAGTACAAGGCCGCCAAGCAGGAGAAGAACAAAAACGAGAGCCGTATCCGCTATCTGGAGAACATGCTGAAAACCGCGCGGGTCTACGACGACCGCTCCGCTGATGACGAGGTGGGCCTATATGATAAGGTGACGGTCTATCTGGAGGACGACGATGAGGAGGAGACCTGGCAGGTGGTTACCACCGTCCGTCAGGATGTGCTTCACGGGCTCATCAGCAAGGAGAGCCCCATGGGCTCCGCTTTGCTGGGGAAGAAGGCGGGGGAACGGTTCTACGTTCAGGTGAACAAGGAGTACGGCTACTACGCCGTGGTGCGCGCCATTGAGAAGGGCAGGGACGACGGCTCCGCAGCTTTGAACAGCTACTAGCCCTTAAAAAACAATGCCAATCGTTTCAGAGCATGTCTGTAATGGCCAAAATTGCCCAGCCTCTGCCGGCAGATTTTAGGTCAATATTTGCAGATTTTAAGGCCATTTATGCGGAGACCTGCCCCGGTTGATGTGCTATGATAGGCGCAGTTCATCTCTCGCAGCTGGAAGGGTGGGAGAAAAAGGAATGAAAAGGAGTAGAATCGAATGGCTATTCAGAACATTTTTGTGGTGGGCGCCGGCCTGATGGGCAGCGGTATCGCCCAGAACGCCATTGCCAGTGGCTACAATGTCACCATCAATGACCAGCGCCAGGAGGCCCTGGACCGGGCCAAGGCCGGGATTGAAAAGGCGCTGAACCGGGATGTGGAGAAGGGCCGCATGACCGCCGGAGACCGGGACGACGCCTTGGCCCGCCTGAGCTTTGATACCACCTTGGAGGGCGCTAAAAACGCCGGCTTGGTCATTGAGGCCATCATTGAGGAGCTGACGGCCAAGCAGGCTGTATTTGCCTCCCTGGAGGATATCTGCCCACCCCATACCATTTTTGCCTCCAATACCTCATCCATCTCTCTCACGGCCCTGGCCTCCGCCACCAAGCGGCCCTCTCAGGTGGTAGGGATGCACTTCTTCTCCCCCGTGCCCCGGATGAAGCTGTGCGAGGTCATTTTCGGCCTGCTTACCACCCAGGATGTGCTGGACGCGGTCAAAGCCGTGGCGGAGAAGATGGGCAAGACCATTATCCAGGCCGACGACAAGCCGGGCTTTATTGTCAACCGGGCCCTGCTGCCCATGCTCAACGAGGCGTGCGTCATTGTGGGCTCCTACATTGGCTCTGTGGAGGAAGTGGACAACGGCATGAAGCTGGGCTGCAACCACCCTATGGGCCCCCTGGAGCTGGCCGATATGATTGGGCTGGACATCCTGCTCAACGTGATGACCGTTATGGACAAGGAAATCGGCGCCAAGTATGCGCCTTCCCTGCTGCTGCGTAAGCTGGTGGTATCCGGCTTCCTGGGCCGCAAGAGCGGCGCGGGCTTCTATATCTATGAAAACGGCAAGAAAGCGGGGGTCAATCCGGTTCTTACCCACTTCCAGAGCGTGGCGCGGTAAACATATTGTCAAGGGCCGCCCTTGGGCGGTCCTTGATTTTTTTCTACGGTACGATATAATGCTTTCATATTATTACAAGGAGGAGAGGTACATGCTTCAGATACGTCAGGCGGCCCCAGAGGATTTGCCCGCCCTTATTACACTCTACGACGGAGTGATTGAGCGCTTTCAGGCTCAGACCGGAAACATGGGCTGGAGGAAGGGCGTGTACCCTACCGAAAAGGACTTTCAAAGGGCGATTCAAGCCGGGACAATGTATGTAGGCGAGCTGGAGGGCCGGCTGGCGGCGGGAATGATTGTTAAACAGGGGACGGATCAATCCTATGGCGGCGCGCCTTGGCGGGTGGAGGCGGCGGACAGCGAGACGGCGGTGATCCACACCCTGGGCGTTTCCCCGGCCTGCCCCAGGCGCGGGCTGGCCTTGCAGATGATCCGGGGCGCCGAGGCCCTGGCCCGGGAAAAGGGGTGGAAGGCCCTGCGGCTGGATGTTTTGGATGTAAACGAACCTGCCCACCGTTTATACAAGCGGGCAGGCTTTCAGTATATCTGTACGAAGAAGATTTTCTATGAGAGCGTCGGCCTGGCGGACTTTCTGTTGTATGAGTACCCGGTGGAGCAGCCTGAGGGGTCAAAATAATAGTTGACAAGCCGCTCCCCGCAGGTTAAAATTTAAAGCCAAGGGCAAAGGCGTCTTTGAGAATTTCTCAAGGACGCTTCTGCCTTTTTTCGGAAAAGAAGAAAATTTGAAAATCAAGGCGGATATGGAGGTATCATTGTGAGTATTCATGAGGAGTGCGGCGTCTTTGGCGTAATCAGCCCCCGGCCTGTGGACGTGGGCCGGCTGGCCTACTACGGTCTGTACGCCCTTCAGCACCGGGGGCAGGAGAGCTGCGGCATTGTGGTCAACGACGATGGGGTGTTTGCCTCCCGCAAGGATCTGGGACTGGTGGGGGAGGTGTTTTCCAGGGAGGAACTGGCCAAACTGCCCCAAGGGACCATGGCGGTGGGCCACACCCGCTACGGAACCACTGGGGCCTCGGTCCGGAGCAACTGCCAGCCCATTGAGGTCAACCACCAGAAGGGGCGTATGGCCCTGGCCCACAACGGCAACCTCAGCAATGCGGCCCAGCTCCGAGACCAGCTGGAGCTGTCAGGAGCCATTTTCCACACGACCAGCGACACCGAGATCATTGCCTACATTGTCACAAAGGAGCGGCTTTCCGCTCCCTCGATCGAGGATGCCCTCAGCGCTGCTATGGGGAAACTGGAGGGGGCCTACTCCCTGGTGCTCATGTCTCCTCAAAAGCTGATTTGCGCCCGGGATCCCCATGGCTTCCGGCCGCTGTGCTATGGGAAAATGGAGGATGGAACCTGGGTGGCAGCGTCCGAGAGCTGTGCCCTGACCGCTGTGGGGGCGGAGTTTATCCGGGATCTGGAGCCGGGTGAGATTTTAGTGTTTTCCAGGGATGGCGTCGTGTCCCGCCGGGAGCACTGTGAAAAAGCGGAGCCTGCCCCCTGCATCTTTGAATATATCTACTTTGCCCGCCCGGATTCGGTGATCGACGGGGTGTCCGTTCACGCAGCCCGTCTGCGGGCCGGGGAAATTCTGGCCCGGACCCACCCGGTCCAAGCAGATGTGGTGGTGGGGGTGCCCGACTCCGGTTTGGATGCGGCCTTGGGGTACAGCCGGGCCTCCGGCATTCCCTATGGCATTGGCCTTATCAAAAACAAATACATCGGACGAACCTTTATCGCCCCTGGCCAGGACCACCGGCTGGATCAGGTGAAGATTAAGCTCAGCGCCATCCGAGACAGCGTAGCGGGCAAACGTGTGGTGCTGGTGGACGACTCCATCGTGCGGGGAACCACCAGCGGACGGATTGTGAACCTGCTGCGGGAGGCGGGGGCCAGTGAGATCCATCTTAGAATATCCGCGCCTCCGTTCCGAAATCCCTGCTACTATGGCACTGATATCGACTCCCAAGAAAACCTGATTGCCTGCCACCACAGCGTGGATGAGATTGCCCGGATCACCGGGGCGGATTCTTTGGGGTATCTGCCGGTGGAACAGCTGGGGGCGTTAATTGGAAAGGAACATTGCTGCAACGCCTGTTTCACTGGCCGCTATCCTACTCCGATCCCCACAGATACCAGAAAGGACCGCTTTGAGTGCAAGCTGTCAGAGCGGCAGGAGAAGCAGCGGATGGTTCTTAACTAAAGCGATCGGCGCCGCAAAATGAAATGGCGCCATTGATTTGCAAGTTGGAGTTAAAAATAATTCATAATCACCCGCTTATTCTTATTTAATTTGCTGGTTGACGGCTACATTTGAATATGCTATTATTTTCCCATCGCAAGGGCAAAGGCGTCCTGAACGCGGATTTTCGTGGACGCCTCTGCCCTTGCCTTATTTTTTGTGTGTTTGAGAAAGGGGAAATTGTTATGGACATGTCCGTATGGTATCTGGTGGGAGCTGTGCTGGTATTTTTCATGCAGTGTGGCTTCGCCATGGTGGAGACCGGCTTTACCCGGGCCAAAAACGCGGGCAACATCATTATGAAGAACCTAATGGACTTCTGCATCGGCACGGTGGTCTTTATGCTTCTGGGCTACGGAATCATGAACAGCGAACACTACTTCTTCGGCCTGATTGGGATGCCGGAGTACCAGCTGTTTACCGACTTCTACGCCTTCAACTGGTCCAACTTCTTTTTCCAGCTGGTGTTCTGCGCCACTGCCGCCACCATCGTTTCCGGGGCCATGGCGGAGCGGACCAAATTTTTGTCCTACTGCATCTACTCTGCCGTGATCAGCGCGGTTGTCTATCCCATTGAGGCGGGCTGGGTGTGGAACGGCCAGGGCTGGCTGGCCCAGCTGGGCTTTGTGGACTTCGCCGGCTCCACGGTGATCCACATGGTAGGGGGCGTCGCCGCCCTCATCGGGGCCATTGTCCTGGGCCCCCGTATCGGCAAGTACACCAAGCGGGCGGACGGCTCTATCCAGATCCACGCCATCCCCGGCCACTCCTTGACTATGGGAGCCCTGGGCTGCTTCATTCTCTGGTTCTGCTGGTACGGCTTCAACGGGGCCGCAGCCTCTGACGCCGCCCAGATGGCCTGGATCTTGGGCAACACCACCATTGCTCCCGCCGTGGCCACGGTGAGTTGTATGGTCTTTACCTGGGTTAAGAGCGGCAAGCCCGACGTATCCATGTGCCTCAACGCCTCTCTGGCCGGTCTGGTGGCCATCACCGCCCCCTGCGCTACGGTGGACGCCCTGGGCGCTTTCGTCATCGGAGCGGTGGCCGGTATCCTGGTGGACGTGGTGGTGGAGTTTCTGGACTTTAAGCTCCACATCGACGATCCGGTGGGGGCGGTGGGCGTCCACTGCGCCAACGGCATCTGGGGCACCATTGCCGACGGTCTGTTCAATACGGAAAGCGGCCTGTTCTACGGCGGCGGCTTCGCCCATCTGGGGATCCAGCTGCTGGGCTTCGCCTCCATCGCCTTGTACACTGCTATAGTGATGACGGTTGTATTCCAGGTCATCAAGGCCACCGTGGGCCTGCGGGCCTCCGCCGAGGAGGAAATTATGGGCTTGGACATCACCGAGCACGGCCTGACCTCCGCCTATGCCGACTTTCTGCCCTCCTATCCCGGCACCATCGGGGGTGAGAATACTTCCAAGGCTGTGGATGTGTCCGGCCTGGAGCCCCTGCCCCTGACCCCCCACCTGGCCACCCACACCGGGGCCGACCGGCTGACCCGGGTGTCCATCATCTGCAAGGAGGAGCGGTTCCCCGTCCTTCGGGATACCATGGCTGCTCTGGGAGTTACCGGCATGACGGTATCCAACGTGATGGGCTGCGGCGAGCAGCTGGGCAAGACAGGCCAATACCGTGGCGTGGAGATGAGCATGAACTTCTTCCCCAAGGTACAAGTGGACATTGTTGTGTCTAAGATTGATCCCGCCCTGGTGGTGGCGGCGGCTCAGAAGGCCCTGCGCACCGGCGGCCAGGGGGACGGAAAGATTTTTGTTTACAACGTGGAGAATGTGGTCAAGGTCCGAACCGGTGAGACCGATTACGACGCGCTCCAGGACGAGCAGAGATAATTTTCCGGCTGTCTCCCCGCCCATCGGTCGGGGAGACAGTCCCGGTACAAATACCAAAGGAGGAAACTGTATGGACCAGCAAACGTATCCAAGCTATGGTCCGGAGCACGACGCCTGCGGCATCGGCGCTGTGGTCAGCATCCAAGGAATCAAGACCTATGAGACGGTGAACAACGCCCTGAAAATCGTGGAAAAGCTGGAGCACCGGGCGGGCAAGGACGCCTCCGGCGAGACGGGGGACGGCGTGGGCCTGATGATTCAGGTCCCCCATGAGCTCATGGCCAAGGCCGCTGCTCAGGAGGGCATCGCCCTGGGGGAGGAGCGGGATTACGGTGTGGGCATGTTCTTCATGTCCACCGACCGGCTGAAGCGGGCCCAGGCTAAGAAAATGCTGGAAATCATTGTGGCCAAGGAGGGCATGGAGTTCCTGGGTTGGCGGGACGTGCCCACCCACCCGGAAATTTTGGGTCAAAAAGCCCGGGACTGTATGCCACACATTTGCCAGTGCTTCGTCAAGCGTCCGGCGGGCTGCAAAAAGGGACTGGACTTTGACCGGAAGCTGTACCTGGCCCGCCGGGTCTTTGAGCGGTCCAACCCCGGCACCTATGTGGCCTCCTTCTCCAGCCGGACCGTTGTGTACAAGGGGATGTTCCTGGTGGGCCAGCTGCGGAAGTTCTACGCCGACCTTACCGACCCGGACTGCCGGTCCGCCCTGGCTTTGGTCCACTCCCGCTTCTCCACCAACACCACCCCCAACTGGGAGCGGGCCCACCCCAACCGGTATATCCTCCACAACGGGGAGATCAATACCATCCGGGGCAATGTGGACCGGATGCTGGCCCGGGAGGAGACCATGGAGTCCGCCGTCATTGCCCCGGGGGACATGGATAAGCTGCTGCCCGTGGTGGACCAGAACGGCTCAGATTCTGCCATGCTGGATAACACCCTGGAGTTCCTGCTGATGAACGGAATCGACCTGCCCCAGGCGGTGATGATGTGTATCCCGGAACCCTGGGCCAACGACAGACGCATCGACCGGAGGAAGCGGGACTTTTACCACTACTACGCCACCATGATGGAGCCCTGGGACGGCCCTGCCGCCATTGTATTTTCTGACGGCGACCGGGTGGGGGCGGTGCTGGACCGAAACGGACTGCGGCCCTGCCGTTGGTACGTCACCGACGGCGGCTGCCTGGTTTTGGCCTCCGAGGTGGGAGTGCTGGACATTGATCCCGCCCGAATCGTAAAAAAATCCCGCCTCCGGCCGGGGCGGATGCTGCTGGTGGACACCATAGCGGGCCGGCTGGTGGAGGACAAGGACATTAAAGATTACTACGCTTCCCGCCAGCCCTACGGCGAGTGGCTGGACGCCAACCTGGTCTATCTGAAGGACCTGTCCGTCCCCAACAAGCGGGTGGAAAAGTATCCCCAGGAGCTGCGGGACCGGCTGTACAAGGCATTCGGCTACACCTATGAGGAGGTAAAGGATTCCATCCTGCCCATGGCACGCACCGGGGGGGAGCCCGCCGTGTCTATGGGGGCGGACATCCCCCTGGCCGCCCTGGACCAGGTCCACCAGCCCCTGTTCAACTACTTTAGGCAGCTCTTTGCCCAGGTGACCAACCCGCCCATCGACGCGATCCGGGAGGAGATTGTCACCGACACCACCATCTACGTGGGGGCCAGCGGCAATCTCTTGCAGGAGAAGGCGTCCAACTGTTCCATGCTCCAGCTGCCGTCGCCCATCCTCACCAGTGTGGAGCTGATGAAAATTCGATATATGGACCGTCCCCGCTTCAAGGTGGAGACCCTCTCCCTGCTGTATTACAAGGGCAGCCCCCTGGAAACGGCAGTGGAACAGCTTTTCGTCACGGCTGACCGGGCCTACCGCAAGGGGGCCAACATTCTCATCCTCTCTGACCGCGGGGTGGACGAAAACCACATGGCCATTCCCTCCCTGTTGGCGGTGTCCGCTTTGCAGAAGCACCTGGTCCGCACCAAGAAGCGCACCGCCGTTTCCCTGGTTCTGGAGAGCGGCGAGCCCCGGGACGTCCACCACTTTGCCGCCCTGCTGGGTTACGGGGCCACCGCCATTAACCCCTATCTGGCCCATGACTGCGTGGAAGAGCTGGTGTCCATCGGCCTGCTGGACAAGGACCCGGGCGTGGCCGTGGAGGACTACAACAGTGCGATCCTCCACGGAATCGTGAAGATTGCCTCCAAAATGGGGGTATCCGCCATTCAGTCCTACCAGTCCGCTCAGATTTTTGAATGTGTGGGCATCCACCCGGATGTGGTGGACCGGTACTTTACCAACACAGTGAGCCGGGTGGGAGGAATTGGCCTGGAGGAGATCGGCCAGGGGGTGGTATGGAACCATGACCGGGCTTTCGACCCCCTGGACCTGGGCCGGGACGCCACCCTGGACTCCAACGGGGCCCACAAGCTGCGCTCTGGACCGGGGGCGGAGGACCACATGTACTCCCCCCAGACCATCCTCCTGCTGCAAAAGGCCGCCCGGGAGGGCTGCTACGAGACCTTTAAGAAGTACTCCGCCCTGGTGGACTTCGCCGACAAGCCCCACACGCTGCGGGGCCTGCTGGATTTCCGCTTCGACGAGAAGGGCGGCATTCCCATTGACGAGGTGGAGCCGGTGGAGTCCATCGTCAAACGCTTTGGCGTGGGGGCCATGAGCTACGGGGCCATCTCTCGGGAGGCCCATGAGTGCCTGGCCATAGCGATGAACCGTCTGGGCGGCAAATTCAACTGCGGTGAGGGGGGCGAGGACCCGGAGCGGTTCGGGACGGAGAAGAACTCCTCCATCAAGCAAGTGGCCTCCGGGCGCTTCGGCGTCACCAGCGCCTATTTGAACAGCGCCGGCGAGATTCAGATCAAAATGGCTCAGGGGGCCAAGCCCGGCGAAGGGGGCCAGCTCCCAGGCAAGAAGATTTACCCCTGGGTGGCCAAGGCCCGGTTCTCCACCCCCGGCGTGGGGCTCATCTCCCCGCCGCCCCACCACGACATCTATTCCATTGAGGACCTGGCCCAGCTGATCTACGACCTGAAAAATTCCAACCGCCGGGCCAGCATCGGGGTAAAGCTGTGTTCCGAGTACGGCGTGGGCACCATCGCCGCCGGGGTGGCCAAGGCGGGGGCCCAGGTGGTCCACATCTGCGGCAGCGATGGCGGCACTGGCTCCGCCCCCCGCAACTCCATCTATGGCGCCGGACTGCCCTGGGAGCTGGGGGTGGCCGAGGCCCACCGGGCCCTGGTGGCCAATGGACTGCGCCAGCAGATCGCCATTGAGGCAGACAGCAAGCTGATGACGGGCCGGGACGTGGCCATCGCTTGTATGCTGGGGGCGGAGCGGTTCAGCTTTGCCACCGCGCCCCTGGTCACTCTGGGCTGCTGCATGATGCGGGTGTGCAACCTGGACACCTGCCCCGCCGGTATCGCCACCCAGAATCCCAAGCTCCGGGCCCGGTTCTCTGGAAAGCCGGAGTATGTGATGAACTTCATGGCCTTTGTGGCCCGGGAGCTGCGGGAGTATATGGCAAAGCTGGGCATTCGCCGAGTGGAGGACTTGATTGGCCGGGGGGATCTGCTGGCCGTACGGGAGAAGCTGCCTGTGGACCGGGCCAAAAAGCTGGACCTGAGCTTCCTGCTCACCGATTTCCGGGAGAACACCCATTTCGACCCCGCTCAGGTCTACGACTTCCATCTGGAACAGACGCTGGACATGAGCGTCCTGCTGAAGAAGCTGAGCCTGAACGGAAAGAAATCCGGCGCTCTGGAGTTGAATGTCTCTTCCACCAACCGGGCCTTTGGAACCCTCTTCGGCTCAGAGATTACCCGGGCCTGCGGAAATTCCCTGCCCGATGACAGCTATGTGATCACCTGCCGCGGCGGCGGGGGCCAGTCCTTCGGGGCTTTTATCCCCAAGGGCCTCACCCTCCGGCTGGAGGGGGACTGCAACGACGGCTTCGGCAAGGGATTGTCCGGGGGCAAACTGGCCCTCTATCCCCCAAAATCCGCTCAATTCAAGGCCAGTGAAAACATCATTGTAGGCAATGCGGCCCTATATGGAGCAACCTCCGGCAAGGCGTTCATCGCCGGCGTGGCCGGTGAGCGGTTCTGCGTGCGCAACTCCGGGGCAGTGGCCGTGGTGGAGGGCGTGGGCGACCACGGCTGCGAGTACATGACCGGGGGCCGGGCTGTCATCCTGGGGAAGACTGGGCGCAACTTCGCCGCCGGCATGTCGGGAGGCATCGCCTACGTGCTGGACGAGGACCACGACCTCTACCTGCGGCTAAACAAGGATCAGGTCATGATTGACAGCCTCACGGAAAATCAGGACATACAAGAGCTGCGCTTACTGCTTGAGGAGCATGTAGCCGCCACCGGTTCAGAGCGCGGCCGGGAGATCTTAGCGGCCTTTAAGTCCTATATCCCCTGCTTCAAGAAGATCATGCCCGGGGACTATCTGTGCATGATCCAGGCCATCGCCCAGCGGGAGGGCAGGGGTATGAGCCGGGAACAGGCGGAGATCGAGGCATTCTATGCCAACACAAAGCAGTAACGGAGGGCAGACAAGATGGGTAAAACTACTGGATTTATAGAGTATGTCCGCTGTGACCCCCCCCTGCGGGAGGCAGCGGAGCGGGTGCAGGACTGGGAGGAGTTCCACCTCCCCATTCCCGAGGCTGCCCGGAAGGAGCAGGGGGCCCGGTGCATGAACTGCGGCGTCCCCTTCTGTCAGGCGGGCATCCTGTGGGAGGGCGCCCCCTTCGGCTGTCCCCTCCACAACCTGATCCCCGAGTGGAACGACATGATCATGTCAGGCAACTGGAGCCACGCTCTGGCCCGGCTACTGAAGACCAACAACTTCCCCGAGTTTACCGGCCGGGTGTGTCCCGCCCCCTGCGAGCGGGCCTGCCTGTGCCGTATGTACGAGGATGCCGTCACCATCCGGGATAACGAGCTGTGCGTCATTGAAAAGGGGTTTGAGTTGGGGAAGGTCAAGCCCCGGTATGCCCCCCACCGCTCCGGACAGAAGGTGGCGGTGGTGGGCTCCGGACCCGCCGGACTGGCCGTGGCCGACCAGCTGAACCACCGAGGACACTCCGTTACCATTGTGGAACGGGAGGAACATCCCGGCGGACTGCTTACCTATGGAATTCCAAACATGAAGCTGCCCAAAGAGATTGTGGCGCGCCGGGTGGCGCTGATGGAGGAGGAGGGGGTAACGTTCGCCACCGGGACGGACGCCTCCGTCCCCCAGGTGGCCCAACGGCTGCTGGAGGAGTATGACGCCGTGGTCCTGTGCTGCGGCGCGGAGCGGCCCCGCCCCCTGGGGCTGGACGTTGCAGGAGTATCTGGAGTGTATTTCGCTGCCGCTTATCTGAAAGCCGCTATCCAGCGGCAGCAGTTCGGTATAGAGCCGGAGGTCCCAACGGCGGAGGGGAGGGACGTGGTCATCATCGGCACCGGCGATACCGCCGGCGACTGTGTGGCCACCGCCCTGCGCCAGGGGTGTGCCTCGGTCACCCAGCTGGTGCGGCGGAAGCGGGAGGACTATTTGGACACGGCTGGGCGCCTCCCCTCCGGCTACGCCCAGGAGGAGGCCCTGGCCCTCTTTGGACAGGACCCCCGGCGGTTTAGCGCCCAAGTCAAGGAACTGCTCAAAGGGGAGGACGGCACTTTGACCGCTGTGGTCACCACCGGCGGCGATACCCTGCCCTGCCAGCTGCTCATCGCCGCCACCGGGGCGGCGGGCTGCCGGGAGGATGTGTGCCGGGCCTTCGGCGTGGAAGTGGATCGGACGGAGGAAAACTCCTGCCGGACTAACGTAGACAACGTGTTCATTGCAGGGGATATGCGCCGGGGGCAGTCTTTGGTGGTGTGGGCCATCGCCGAAGGGAGAGCCGCTGCCGCCCAGGTGGACCGGTTCCTCTCGGGCTATACCAATTTGCGGTAAAACAAGATCACCTCATAAAACCCTCTGTTTCGGCGGCACCAACCTGCCAAACCGTTTGGATCGTCCGCAACGCGGCCTCTTCCCATTCCTGGATATTGGAAAAATAGACATAGGGACGGCATGGATCAGAGAGCGGAGGCTCCAGGTATTTCTGCCAGAGGATGCTGTCTACACTGCCTCCAACCGGCCGGGGATGGAATACCACAGAGTTCAGGAGGCAGAGTCGCGCCCCTTCCGGCTATGGCGGTCGGTGGAAACCGGCAAACATATGCTCAAAGCCATGATGCGCTCCTCCTGGTGATTTTGTTGCATCAACTTGTGGATTTTTTTCTAGCGTTTCCACTTGATCCGTGGTATTATCGTACCAAAGATTAAGGAGAGATGCAGGATGCTTCACTTACTTCTGGCGGTTATTTATCTTTCTTTTATTAGTCTGGGGCTGCCTGATTCCCTGCTGGGGTCGGCATGGCCCTCTATGTACCAGGGGTTCGGCGTGCCAGTGTCTTATTCTGGGATTATCTTTTTCATTATTTCAGTGGGGACGGTAATTTCCAGCCTGCAAAGCGACCGGCTTACCCGCAGATTGGGCGCAGGTAAGGTGACGGCGGTCAGCGTGGGCATGACAGCAGCGGCGCTGTTTGGCTTTTCCGTGAGCGGTTCCTTCTGGGCCATGTGCCTTTGGGCGGTCCCATATGGCCTGGGGGCCGGGAGCGTGGACGCGGCGTTGAACAATTATGTAGCGCTGCATTTCGCCAGCCGTCATATGAGCTGGCTTCACTGCATGTGGGGGCTTGGAGCCTCAATTGGGCCGTACATCATGGGGGCTGCGTTGTCATATGGTGCCGGGTGGCCTGTGGGGTATCGAATTATCAGTGTGATGCAGCTGGGACTGACTGTCATTATTGCTTTGAGCCTGCCGCTTTGGAGGACAAAAGTCAGTGCTGATGCTGCCGGCGAAGGGGGCGCCGCCTCCCAAACGCTTACGTTAAGACAAATTGTTCGGATTCCCGGCGTGAAAGCGGTAATGGTCACCTTTTTCTGCTACTGCGCTTTGGAACAGACCGCTGGACTGTGGGCCAGCAGCTACTTGGTACTGCACAAGGGTGTTGCTCCGGAAACCGCTGCCAGTTTTGCCAGCTTGTTCTTTATCGGCATTACGATTGGACGGGCGCTGTGCGGTTTTTTAACACTTAAGCTGAACGACACGCAGTTAATTCGCATGGGGCAAGTGATTATCGCAATGGGAGTCGCCGCATTTCTGCTGCCGCTGGGGGAATACGCGGCTTTGGCTGGACTGATTCTCATTGGCCTGGGCTGTGCTCCGATTTATCCCAGCATCATCCACTCCACTCCCGGCCATTTCGGCGCGGAGAAATCTCAGGCGATCATCGGCGTCCAGATGGCCAGCGCTTATCTGGGCAACTGCCTCATGCCGCCGCTGTTCGGTATGATTGCCAATCATATTACAGTGTCCCTGTTTCCCTTTTATCTGCTGGTAATCTTGATTTTAATGGTGTTCATGCACGAGGTTCTGCTGAAAAGCAGACAGGAGGGATAAAAATGGCCTTGCATCGTTGGATGCAAGGCCATTTTTATGGTGTGAACTAAATGCTAGTGCCCTGAACAGGATCAATTACGTTGCCCTACGACAAAGTGGAAATTACGCTCTGGGATTGGCGATTGCGGCCTGGGCAGCAGCCAGCCGGGCGATGGGCACCCGGAAGGGGGAGCAGGACACGTAGTCCAGTCCGATATCATGGCAGAACATGACGGAGGAGGGGTCGCCGCCGTGCTCGCCGCAGATACCCAGGTGTACGTTGGGGTTGGTGGAACGGCCCCAGCGGCAGGCGTTGGCGATCAAACGGCCCACGCCGTGCTGATCCAGACGGGCGAAGGGGTCCTGCTCGTAGATCTTTTTCTCATAGTAGGCGTCCAGGAACTTGCCCGCATCGTCACGGCTGAAGCCGAAGACCAGCTGGGTCAGGTCGTTGGAGCCGAAGGAGAAGAAGTCGGAGTGGGGGGCGATATCGTCAGCGCACATAGCGGCCCGGGGGATCTCGATCATATTGCCCACCTTATACTTCATGTCAGACCCGGCCGCTTTGATGAGCTCGTCAGCCACTTCGGTGACAATATTCTTCACATAAGCGAACTCTTTCAGTTCGCCTACCAGGGGGATCATGATCTCGGGCACCATGGTCCATTCGGGGTGGCGGGCCTGCACGGCCAGAGCGGCCTTGATGACGGCACGGGTCTGCATCCGGGCGATTTCCGGGAAGGTGACGCTCAGGCGGCAGCCGCGGTGGCCCATCATGGGATTGAACTCATGCAGGCCGGCAATAATGGCTTTGATGTCGGCCACGCTCTTGCCCATGTCCTTGGCCATGGCCTCAATGTCCTCCTCTTCGGTGGGGACGAACTCATGCAGCGGGGGATCCAGGAAGCGGACGGTCATGGGGCGGCCCTCCAGGGCCTCGTACATAGCCTCAAAGTCGCCCTGCTGCATGGGCTCCAGCTTGGCCAGAGCCTTCTCCCGCTGCTCTACGGTGTCGGAGCAGATCATCTCCCGGATGGCGGGAATGCGGTCGGCCTCGAAGAACATGTGCTCGGTGCGGCACAGGCCGATGCCCTCGGCGCCGAACTTCACAGCCTGGGCGGTGTCACGGGGATTGTCGGCGTTGGTGCGCACGCCCATCTGGCGGTACTTGTCGGCCCAGGACATAATCCGGCCGAATTCGCCGGAGATGGAGGCGTCCACAGTGGGGATGGCCTCGCCATAGATGTTGCCGGTGGAGCCGTCCAGGCTGATCCAGTCGCCTTCGTGATAGACCTTGCCGTCCAGCTCGAACTTCTTGTTTTCCTCGTCCATCTTAATGGCGCCGCAGCCGGACACGCAGCAGGTGCCCATGCCCCGGGCCACCACAGCGGCGTGGGAGGTCATGCCGCCACGGACGGTTAGGATGCCCTGAGAGGCTACCATGCCCTCAATGTCCTCGGGGGAGGTCTCCAGGCGGACCAGGCACACCTTTTCGCCCCGGGCGGCCCACTCCTTGGCGTCATCGGCGGTAAAGACGATCTTGCCGCAGGCAGCGCCGGGGGAGGCGGGTAGAGCGGTGGCGATGGGGGTGGCCTTCTTCAAAGCAGCGGGGTCAAACTGGGGGTGGAGCAGGGTGTCCAGATTGCGGGGATCGATCATAGACACGGCCTTCTTCTCGTCGATCATACCCTCGTCCACCAGGTCGCAGGCAATCTTCAGGGCGGCAGCGGCGGTACGTTTGCCGTTGCGGGTCTGAAGCATGTAGAGCTTGCCGTGTTCCACGGTGAACTCCATATCCTGCATGTCGCGGTAGTGGTCCTCCAGCTTCTGGCATACATCCGTGAACTGAGCGAATGCCTCGGGGAACTTCTCGGCCATCTCTTGGATGGGCATGGGAGTGCGCACGCCGGCCACCACGTCCTCGCCCTGGGCGTTGGTGAGGAACTCGCCCATCAGCTTCTTTTCGCCGGTGGCGGGGTTGCGGGTGAAAGCCACGCCGGTGCCGCAGTCGTCGCCCATGTTGCCGAAGGCCATGGACTGCACGTTGACGGCGGTGCCCCAGCTGCCGGGGATGTCGTTCATCCGGCGGTAGACAATGGCCCGGGGGTTGTTCCAGGAACGGAACACAGCCTTTATGGCCCCCATCAGCTGCTCTTTGGGGTCGGCGGGGAAGTCAGCGCCGATCTTGGCCTTGTACTCGGCCTTGAACTGAGACGCAAGCTCCTTCAGGTCGTTGGCGTCCAGCTCCACGTCTTGGGTGACGCCCTTCTTCTCCTTCATTTCATCAATGAGCTGCTCAAAGTACTTCTTGCCCACTTCCATGACCACATCGGAGTACATCTGGATGAAGCGGCGGTAGCAGTCCCAGGCCCAGCGGGGGTTGCCCGACTTGCGGGAGAGGACGTCCACCACGTCCTCGTTGAGGCCCAGGTTCAGGATGGTGTCCATCATGCCGGGCATGGAGGCCCGGGCGCCGGAGCGGACGGAGACCAGCAGGGGGTTGACCATATCGCCGAATTTCTTGCCGGTGATTTTCTCCAGCTTGTCGATATACTCCATAATTTCGGCCTGAATCTCGTCGTTGATCTTCTCGCCGTCCTCATAGTACTGGGTGCAGGCCTCGGTGGTGATGGTGAAGCCCTGGGGGACGGGCATGCCGATATTGGTCATCTCGGCCAGATTGGCGCCCTTGCCGCCCAGCAGATTGCGCATGTTGGCGTTGCCCTCAGAGAAGAGGTACAGATACTTGGTAGCCATTGGGTAACATCATTCCTTTCTTGCGTATACGGCAGCAACTAGAAAAATTGTCCGTGTTTCTAGAATACCGTGCATAGTATTATACAGACGGCTGGGTAAATTTGCAAGATTATTTAGAAAATTTCCCATAGAAAATCCGCCCGGAATTTTGTTGAAAAAGGCGGTTGGAGGAGTTATAGTTATGAAATAGGATGCAGTTACACAATAAGGAGCGGCGATAGGATGGGAAACGAGCTATGGAAGCTGATGGCGTTGTATCTGCTGGCGGTAAACCTGACGGCCTTTGCCGCCATGGGTGCGGACAAGGGCCGGGCAAAGAAAGGGAAGTGGCGTATTTCTGAGAAAGCCCTGTTTCTGCCTGCGGTTCTAGGCGGCGGGCTGGGTGGGACACTGGGAATGAAGCTTTTCCGTCATAAGACGAGGCACTGGTATTTCCGATGGGGGTTTCCGCTGCTGGCGGCGCTCCAGGCGGCCGGTCTTGTGTGGCTGGCACGAAATACATAGTGAGAGGTGGAAAACAATGGCTTTGTTAGGTTTGCCCAAAGCTGGTTGATTTTTTGCTACGGGAGTAGTATAATAATGAACGGTGTGGGCGCGGGACATATGTCATAAGTCCCTTAGCCATGAGGAGATTTTACGGAAAGAAGGATGATTACTGTGAAAACCCATCGTCTTGCAAGAAAGCTGGTGTCCGCGTTCTGCGCGCTGACCCTTGCCGCAGGGCTGGCTCCTGGAGCGCTGGCGGCCCAGAGCTTTTCCGATGTGCGTGAGGGCCAGTGGTTCAAGCCCTTTACGGATAAAATTGTGGATGCGGGCATGATGAACGGAATGGGGGACGGTACCTTTGCCCCCGACGGACACCTGACCCTGGCCCAGGCTGCGGTGCTGGCCTATCAGGTGCACAGCCGGAATTACAACAAAAGCCTGCCCCAGGCTTCCGGGGCCTGGTACATGCCCTACTACCAGTACTGCCTGGACAACGGCATCTTTACGGCGGACCAGGTTCCCCTGTCTGCCATCGACCGGGACGCCACCCGGTATGAGATGGTTACCATTTTGGACAAGGCGGTCCCCGATGACCAGATGAAGGCAATCAACACCCTGCCGGACGGCTACGTCCCGGACCTGTCCGAGGGCGGCGACTATGGCAGCACCGTTTACAAGTGGTACCGGGCCGGCACGCTTACCGGCGACAACAGCCACCGCTTTAACGGCGGCAACAGCATTACCCGGGCGGAAGTTTCCGTCATTTTGTGCCAGCTTACCAATCTGGTGGAGCGGACAAAGCTGGATCCCGCCCAGACTGCGGTCCCTAAGCCGGTGACAAAGGTGACGGTCAGCATCCCTAAGACCACCCTGGCCGTCAAGGATACCACCACCGCTACCGTTACCGTCGCGCCCAGCGATGCCGCCGACAAGTCGGTAATCTGGAGCTCCAGCAACAGCGGTGTGGCTTCTGTCAGCAGCAGCGGCCGGATTACCGCCCTGTCCGCCGGCAGCGCCACCATCACCGCCACGGCCTCCAACGGCGTAAAGGGTTCGGCTTCCGTGACCGTGACCGCCTCCGCCTCCTCCCAAGACCCCAAGGCGCTCATCGACGAGGTGGTCCGTCTGACCAATGTGGAGCGGGCCAAGGAGGGCCTGCCCGCCCTGGAGACCTTTGATACGCTGGATCAGGCCGCAGCCATCCGGGCCCCTGAGATCGTTACCCTGTTCTCTCACACCCGTCCGGACGGCAGCTCCTGCTTTACCGCCCTGGACAAGACCGGGGCCAGCCAGGGCGCTTATACCTACGGTGAAAATATCGCCGCCGGCAACTCCACAGCTGCGGCTACGGTGGAGCAGTGGATGAATTCCCCCGGGCACCGGGCCAACATCCTGAATAAGGACTACACCCACATCGGCGTGGGCTACGCAACGGGGGGCCAGTACCGCTGCTACTGGGTGCAGATGTTTGTGGGGCGGCCGGCAACAGCCGGTGAAAAGCCGGTGACCAAGGTGACGGTGAGCATTCCTCAGAATACGCTGGCGGTCAACGGTACCACCACCGCAACCGCTGCTGTGGCCCCCAGCAACGCCACCGATAAGACGGTGACCTGGAGCTCCAGCAACAGCAAGGTGGCCTCTGTCAGCAGCAGCGGCCAGATTACGGCGCTGTCTGCCGGTACCGCCACCATTACCGCCACGGCCTCCAACGGCGTGAAGGGCTCTCTGACCATCACGGTGACGGCCAGTGAGAAGCCGGTAACCAAGGTGACAATCCAGATTCCTAAGACGGCCCTGACCGTGAAGGATACGACCGTCGCTACCGCAGTGATTACCCCCAGTGATGCCGCCGATAAGACGGTGGCCTGGACCTCCAGCGACAGCGGTGTGGCTTCTATCAACAGCAACGGCCAGATTACGGCCCTGTCTGCCGGTACCGCTACCATCACCGCCACTGCCGGCAACGGCGTGAAGGGGACCGCCGTCATTACGGTTGCCGCCCCGGCTGCGCAGGATCCCAAGGCGCTGATTGACGAGGTGGTCCGCCTGACCAACGTGGAGCGGGCCAAGGAGGGCCTGCCCGCCTTGGAGACCTTCGACGCGCTGGATCGGGCCGCAGCTATCCGGGCCCCTGAGGCGGTTACCCTGTTTTCCCACACCCGTCCGGACGGCAGCTCCTGCTTTACCGCCCTGGATGAAACCGGGGCCAGCCGGGGCGCTTACACCTACGGTGAGAACATTGCCGCTGGCAACTCCACCGCAGCTGCGACGGTGGAGCAGTGGATGAACTCCCCTGGGCACCGGGCCAATATCCTGAATAAGGACTACACCCACATTGGCGTGGGCTACGCGACAGGAGGCCAGTACCGCTACTGCTGGGTGCAGATGTTTGTGGGCCGTCCGGGCGGAACCTCGACACCCACGACTCCCGCCCAAAAGGAAGTCGCCAGCATCAGCCTGCGCGCCGGGAAGACAGAGCTTACGGTGGGAGGCACCACAACGGTTTCCTCCACGGTTGCCCCCAGCGATGCCGCCGACAAGAGCGTGAGCTGGGCTTCCAGCGATGACAGCGTGGCTTCCATCAACAGCAGCGGGCGTGTTACCGCACTGTCCGCCGGCACTGCCACCATCACTGCGACCGCCTCCAACGGCGTAAGCGGCAAGATCACCATTACCGTGAGCGAACCCGCAAACAAGGACGACGGGCGTGAGCCCGGCACTGACGCCGGAAACAACGAGAACGCCCAGCTGCCCCTCCGCGTTTCCCGCTCTATCGAGACCATCAGCACCGGAAGCAGCCTGCGTTTAAGCGCTTACACGGAGGATGCCGACGGAGCGCTCCGGAGCATTAACGCTGGGCTGGAATGGACCAACGAGTCTCCTGAGCTGCTGTCCCTGCGAAATGGCATAGTCTCCTCCAAAGGGCAGCAGACGGGTACCGGCTATGTGACGGCCCACTACAACGGGCAGTCACAGCGGGTGACGGTCAGGGTTGTGCGCCTGGAGGACAAAATCGACCTCAGCTGCCTTGCCCTGAGCATGGATGACGACTCATATGGAACCACTGCCCTCTATGTGTTTAGCAGCAGCAAATTCTACGGCCAGGACTACGACGTCTCCTGGAGTGTGGATGACCCCAGCATCCTCAGTTTGGAGGAGCGGGATGTGGACGGAAACCCCGGCGTCCGCTTTACGTCCAAGCAGAGCGGAAATGCCCGCATCACCTGCCGCGTCACCATGGCGGATGGCTCGCAGGCGGAGGAATATTGTTTTGTCCATGTGAAATAACGACCAAACTAACCGCCCGGCCGCTCAGCCGGGCGGTTGCTGCTGGAGCTTGCCCAGGAGGCGTGGGTTAGGGGTGTTGAATTGATTTTGTAGATATTGCACAAAAAAGCGCTTTGAATTTTTCTACATTTAACCCTTGACATTTTTTGTACTGATAAAGAGAAAAAGTTACTCTTGCCAAGCGAGGAATTTTCGTGTATAATATTCCCTGAACCTGCCGGTGTGATGGAATTGGTAGACGTAGCGGATTCAAAATCCGCCGATGGCGACATCGTGGGGGTTCGAGTCCCCCCACCGGCACCACTTGGAATGACTGGGTTTCTCGGTTTTGAGAGACCCGGTTTTTTCTTGCCGTTTGGGGAGTTCTCTCCTGAGTTCTCTCCTGAGTTCTCTCCTATTGCGCCTTATTTTCACAGGCTGGCTTGTATGCCGGGAGAGATACTGATTGCCTTGCTCATCCTTGTAGCAGATGTGTTTTTCGCCGCTGTGTCCAGGTGAGCATAGGTATTAGCTGTCGTAGAGAAATCGCTATGCCCCAGCCACTCCTGGATTTCTTTCATGGCCACACCGTTTTTTAGCAATAATGAAGCACACGTGTGCCCATATGTTATAATAAGGACAAATCCGGAACCCCCTTGAAACTCAAGGAGAATCGGACTTGTCCTTATTCTTTTTCCAATCAAATTCCCGGCAAAATAAGGCCGCTGAGGCTGCGGTCAGAAAGGAGATGTTACGTTAGAGACAAAGCAAAATTTTCCAAACCGGAAGCACGTACCTACTGGCACCGAAAACAAAATACGGCAGTGCAAAGGAGTTCGCACCTCCTCTGCACCTGCGCAGGTGAACCGACCACCTACACAATGGACAGCGTCCACACCGCAGGACCAGTATACCCTTTTTCAGGGAAATACGCAAGAAAAATCCTGCGGTTGGACCGCTCCATCTCATGTCTCTCCTGACACCATGTAGGTCCTTGACCTGCATGGTGTTTTGTTTTCCCACAAGAAAGGAAGAGACACAGTGAAAAGAAGAACATATGAAAAAGACCTCCAGGGACAGTACCTGCTGGACGACATGGAGACGCTGACCATGAACGGGGACGCCTATGTTTCCAGCGACCAGCTCTACCGCTTCAGCAGGCGCAATCACAAGGCCCTGACCTACGACCAGTTTCGCTCGAACCGGGCGTTTCTGCTCAGGGAAGGCCACCTGCATTTGGAGGGGACCCGACTCTACCAGAAGTACATCTGGGAGTGTGAGAACACCGTGGCGAAAGCCCTGGCCCACAACGACTTGGGGGAGCCGCATCTGCCGGAGAAACTGATCGTCCAGGGCACCCTCACCGGGGAACAGCGGGAGGCGGTGAAGTTGGCCCTGAGCCACAGGCTGTCCATCATTTTGGGTGGGGCGGGCAGCGGGAAGACCACGCTGATCCGGGCGCTGGTTGAGAACAGGGCAGTAATCAATCGGGGCGTGGTGCTCTGCGCACCGACAGGCAAGGCGGCCTGCACCCTGACAGACCGTACCGGCCTGCGGGCTCGCACCGTCCACAGCGCCTTGGGTAAAATTCCGGATGATGATTTCCTGGTAGAAAAAATCAACTGGAGCTATACCGATTTGGTGGTGGTAGACGAATCGAGTATGCTGACCTTGGAGATGTTGGCGGGTATCCTGGCGGTCGTCCATCCCGCCTGCCGAGTAGTCCTAATTGGCGACCCTCACCAGCTGCTCTCCGTCGGACCGGGCAATGTGCTGCCCGACCTGCTGGCGCTGGGCGTGCCGCATATCCGGCTCAGCAGCTATCACCGGCAGGCTGACGGGGACAGCGCCCTGGCCTACAATGTCCGGGAGTTCGAGGCCTGTCGTTCAACGGATAACCTCCATTTTGACGATAGTTTTCGATTCCTTCCAATCACGGATGACAAGGCCATCCAAAACTGTATCTGCCGAGGCGGTATTAACCTCTATCGGCTCGGCGCTGATGTCCAGGTTCTCTCCCCCTACAACCGAAGCGGCCCACTCTCCAGCGACGCTTTGAATATAATCTTTCGTGAATACCTCAACCCGGTTACGGAAGAGAACACTATAAAAGATGTATTCCTCCGCACTGGCGACCGGGTCATCGCCTTACAAAACGATTGGGAGCAAGGTATCTGCAATGGAGACATCGGGACGTACTATCATAAGTCAGCAGACGGGATGCTCCTATATGGTGTATCGTGTAACAGAGGCCGCACAGCGGCCTGGGGTAGAGAGGGCATGGACCCACTGTCCCGATTGAGACTTGCCTACATCATCACCATCCACAAGTCTCAGGGAAGCGAATGGGACACTATCGTGCTGCCCGTATCCAAAGGCTTTACCCAGGAAAAACTGGCGGAGTTTGCGGACCTCTCCGTCCCCTACATCAGCCATCTGGAGCGAGGAACCAAAACGCCCAGTCTGGCTGTGCTGGTCCGGTTGGCGGATAGCTTGGATGTCACAGTGGACCGATTGCTCAGCGGCAACCAAACGACGGACAAGTCCGCATATTACCCGGAAGTTTAGGAACTCTTGGAGGACTGCTCCATTTTGGAGCGCATCGTCCTGACAGAGATCATCGGGGCCGCTAAGCGGAGCATCCGGGCACACGGTATGAGCCGCCCGCCATAGGTGTGGCACTGATATGCAAAACAGAGCTGGGTCACATTACGTTGACCTGGCTTTTTTGTTTATGAACTCGTGGTCATACTTTTGTCCATTGGTTTCTGTACAGTCTTTGGCTCACCATATATACTGTCAGCAAGGTACATAATGGAGACTTGTTCGCCGACCTATGGCAAGCCCTGGAAGAAGCCGCGCCGGATACCTTCTCTGCTCTGGATGGCGACTTGAACTACTAAGCCAGGAGGCCGCTTTATATGAAAATGCGGAAAGATAAGGACTTTATTTCGTTTTTTGATGCGGCTGCTGGCCATTATGTGCGGTCTGGTATTATTAAAAATGGAGTTGAGTCAGCGGAAGACCCTTTCATGGCATGTTTCCCGGAACTTTTGGACATTGGTATTATGGGACACTGTAAACACGGTCAGTCCGGCCTGTGCCTGGAAGCTGGTGTGGAGTGCTACCAGGATGGGCTCCACGCCCGCGCACCCAACATGACATTGGAGGATTTTTAGGAAATCGTCCGGCAGTGCAGGGGAAACACTTATCAAATTGCACTGGGCGGCTGTGGAGACCCCGACCAACACGAACACTTTGCGAAAATCCTGGATGCCTGCCGGAGCGCTGGCATCGTGCCGAACTTCACTACCTCGGGCCTTGGGTTAAATTCTGAACTTGCCTGTGGCTGTGACCATGGGTATAAGATAGGCTTTGATTCCTGCTCCGTCCCGGGACTAATTGCCCAGTCAGTGGATATCAACCTGGCCAGCGTCGATACCTGTGAGGGCGCCCGCTGGCCGGCCTACATCACCCCTGATATGGCGATGCTCCCGTGCAGTTTTGACAACCAAGCTCGGAGATGGGCCGTGGACCTGAAGACTCACACCATCCAAGAGGCGTGGGACAGCTCTGTTTTTGAGGATTTTAGAAGACATTTCAGGCAGAGCTGCCCTGATTGTGAGCACCGGCTGGCGTGTATGGGCGGCTGCCCCATCTGTCCTGAAATTGTGTTGTGCCAAAATCGCAGTACTTAAAGTGGTGCTCCTGGCCCGCTGGCCAGGAGCATTTTTACATTACTCTATATTTAGGCGTGATCCCGAGAACAAAAATCATCTTGTACCCGACGAATACGCTGCTCAGGTCGTGCGGGACATTTACCACCGCCGCATTGACGGTGCCAGCGCAGAACGAATCGCGGCGGAGCTGAACCGGCTGGGGGTGCTGTCTCCGCTGGCATACAAAATCAGCAGAGGACTCCCCCACCCCTCTGGTGGATATGCTCCGGGTGGAGATTCCGTCTACCTTTTCTCAGGTTTACTGGTCTGCGGTTCCTGCGGCGGACGTATGACGCGCAAAGTCAACACTTATAAGAAAAAGAAATACGTCTATTACCGTTGCCCCATTGGAAGGTCGAGGACAACGGCAATCGAGGTGACTCGCTAGAAACACAACGTCAAATTATGGAGACACACCTTGCTCTGTCCCCTGACATTGAGGTTGCGGAAATCTACATAGATAATGGTGTCTCTGGGCAAACATTTGCTGGGGTGAGATAACGTAACCGTTTTTGAATGGTACGCTATCTTGCCCCA